>JALWNR010000141.1 GCA_027083715.1 Bacteroidales bacterium | reverse complement strand
GGCAAAATGTCGGCTGACGAGCGCAAACAATTGGATAATTATTATGCCAGAAAATCATCATTTCTTTTTGATTTGAAATTAATTTTTATGACAATTCCGGCACTTTTTCAATCGGAAACTGTTTAGGAAATATCAAGTTTTTTTTAACAGGAGATCAGCAAAAAAAAATGTACATGGGCAATTGTAAAACAATTAAATCTTTTAAAATGAATATAAAACTGGTAATAATTGAAAAATTTAACAAAGGATTCATAAAAAGGATTTATAAAATGCCACTAAGAGATTATATTGTGAGCTGTTTTACACTTTTTTTAAATTTATCCGTATTGTCTCAAAGTGCTGATAGCTTAGTTTCTGATATACTATTTCGTGAAGATTTTTTACCGCCACTTAATGTTTTGATTGAAGCTGCAAAAGAACATTCTCCATTATTAAAACAATACAATGCAGAAATAGCCATCAGAGCAATGAAAAATAAGTCGTTAAAAAGAAACTGGAGTAAATATATAAGTTTAGGTGCATCAATGCAATACGGCACCTATGATAATTATGCTTTAAACTCTTATTCGGATGGTTTAAATCCTATTGGAGCAATCACTACCGGACAACAATCCAGATATTCAGTAGGGCTATTTGTAAACCTGCCTGTTTATTCAATATATAACCGGAATAATGAAATAAATATTGGACAAAAAGAACTTGAACAAGTACGTTTTGAGAAAGAACAAATAACCGATCAGTTAGTGAACCAAGTTGTAGAACAATACTCGAATGTACTTCTTGCTCGAAAAATACTCATTTTAAGAAATGATGATTTAAATTCAATAAACTTACAACTGGCTATGAGTGAGAAAAAATTTAAATCAGGACAGATAAAACTTTCCGAATTAGTTGTAATACAAGGAATACAAACAAAAGCTAAAATAGATTTAGAAAAAGAGAAGAATAACTTATATAAATCACTTAGCTTATTAGAACAAACTTGTGGTATTAAATTGAATATAAAATAATTAAATCGTGAATATTATTGACTTCATAAGGCTTCTGGTAAAAAATTCATTTGTACTAATTGTAGTACCTGTTATCATGGCAGTTACTGTTTTTGTTCTTACCGGAAACGAAGAAAAGCGATATTATTCGAATACCGTTATATACACCGGTATTGCTTCGGGCTATTCAATTGAATCGCAAAGCAACTCCAGAATCGACTTTTTTGCTGTAAACAATGCTTTTGATAATTTTATAAACATTATTAAATCACGAAGTACTTTAACAGAGGTTGCTCTTAAATTATTTGCTCAAAATATGATGCTAAAGAGCCCTGATCCACAATATATTTCAGCTCAAAATTATTATGAGTTACATAACTCGGTTCCTGCGGATGTAAAAAAATTAATCGATACA
The DNA here is from genome assembly GCA_027083715.1 of Bacteroidales bacterium. GTDB lineage: Bacteria > Bacteroidota > Bacteroidia > Bacteroidales > NBLH01 > NBLH01. Next base: position 5,737 of record JALWNR010000141.1, on the reverse strand, counting down.
AACTCAATTGATATAAGCTTACTGCGATTACATGAGTATTTAAACAAAAATGATACAAATTATCTATATCGGCTTTTAAATAAAGAAGATGAACATTATAGTATTGAAGCAATTAGTAAAATTGACATTAAAAGGTACCAGAACAGTGATCTTCTGGAAATTTCATATGAGTCTGATGACCCGGGCATATGCCAACAAACATTAATGATTTTGGAAGATGCAATTGTAAACAATTATACAAAAATTAAACAAAACCAAACAGCTGATGTTGTAAGGTATTTTGAAAAACAACTGGCTGTTTCTGAAAAAAGATTAAAAAATGCAGAAGATGAATTGTTAAAATTTAACCGGAAAAACAATATTATAAATTACTACGAACAAACTAAATATATAGCCTCTCAAAAAGAAGATTTAGACTTAGAATATCAAAGAGAACAAATGAAATTATATGCAGCAGAGGCTGTGATTAAAAACCTTGAATCAAAACTAAATTCAAATCAACACCTTAAATTGTATAGTGATAAAATCATAGAAAAAAGAGATGAACTTTCTGAAATTACATCTAAAATAACACTACTCGAAACAGCTTCTGTTAATGATACAATTGATAATGATGCAAATAAAAAAATTAGGGCTTTGAGGGTACAAGCAGAAAAACTTAAAGGTGAGCTTACAGAAGCAGTTAATTCATTATATTTTAGTGAAAATACTGTTGAGGGACTTTCGTCTGAAAAAATTCTTGAAGATTGGTTGAAGAATGTGATTAGTTATGAAGAAAGCAAAGCCAGAATAGTTATTCTTAATAAAAGACGTAACGAATTTAAAAAGATTTATGAAGTATTTGCTCCATTGGGGGCTACCATTAAGCGTCTTGAACGAGAAATCAGTATTGCCGAAAGAGAGTATTTATCCTTGTTGCACAGCTTATCCTTAGCAAAACTTAAACAACAAAATTTAGAGTTGTCATCAAACATAAAGATTGTTGACAAACCTTTCTTTCCTATTGAACCACTACCTTCAAAACGAAAATTTCTTGTTGCAATTGGTGGTATTGCAGGTTTTGTGATTGTGCTGTTTTTGATAATCGCTCTGGAATATTTAGATGTAAATATTAAAACTCCTTACAATGTAGAAAAACTTACAGGATTAAAAGTTGTGGGTGTGTATCCTATAATTATTAAAAACAAAAAAACAGAACATATTGATTATAATTTTATTATAAACCGAACTACGGAATTGCTTGTTCAAAATATCAGACAAAAACAATTCAAGAAAGAAATAAAACCTTATAAAGTACTCTTTTTCAGTACACGCAATTTTGACGGAAAAACAATGCTCGCTTCACGAATTGTTCAGATGCTGAGAGATCTTAATTATAAAGTTCTTTTATTAACAAGTGTTACAAAATCAAATGAAAAATTCTATCAAGAGGTGGATTCTGATGCTTTTGCCAACGATAAAAGTCTTATGAGTATCAAATCTATTGAAGATATGGTATTGTTTAATGATTTTTGTAATCCTAACGATTATGATTATGTTTTTGTGGTTATTCCGGGTATCAATAAAAGCCCATATCCAATAGAATTATTAGCTACAATGGACGATGCGTATATGGTATGTCGTGCAAATCGTCCATGGACAACGGCAGATGATGCATCGCTAAAAAGAATTCAAAAAGCAATAAATCATTTAACACCGGAAATAATACTGAATGGAGTTGAATTGCCTATTATTGAGCAAATTATAGGTGAACTACCTGGTAAACGCAGTAAACTTAGGGTTATGATTAAAAGAATTTTAAAACGACAGTTTTACTATGTAAAAAAAATTGAATCACAAGAATATTAAATAATGTAACTTTTAATTAACGTGCAAGTTACAGTATATGGATGTTCCATATAACCAAAGAAAAATAAGTAATTATAAACCAATGTCGTTTAGTTTAGACTTGATTGTAACTGTTTTTAACACAGATAAATATAAAATCTTAAACGGATGAAAAACCTAATTAAAAAAATAGTAAAAGAGAATAATTTTGTTTCCTTATCAGGAAATATTGCTTTTGCTGCATTAGGTTTTATTGCTTTTCTTTTACTTACTCGAAGTCTTAATATATTTGCCTTTGGTCAATGGATAATTTATATAACCATTGCAACTCTTATTGATTTACTTCGCTTTGGATTAACCAGAACAGCCGTTGTACGCTTTATTTCAGGAATTCATAAATTTGAAAAACAAAGTTTTATAGCTACAAGTTTAGTAATTGGCATTATTCAAATATTTGTGTTAGTACTTGTGTTATGGACACTTTACTATTTCTTTTCAGAAGATTTACAAAATTCCGGGTATGAATATTTTTTATTGTTTTATCCTTTTTTGGCAATTTCAAATTTATCTTGGAACAATGCATTATCCTTTTTACAGGCAGAACAAAAATTTGATAAAATACTAATTATTAGGGTAATAAATGTTGTGATTTTTGTACTTTTTTTAATTATCAATAGATTGTATTTTAATTTTGGAGTTCAAGAAATCATTATTGCTAATATTTTTACAAATCTGCTTGCCTCGATTTATAGCAGTTTAAAAGGTTGGGATGGTTTATTGCATATTCAAAAGGCAAGCAAAAAAGTAAGTGAGAAAATATTGAATTTTGGGAAGTTTTCTATTGGAACAGCTATTGGTAGTAGCTTATTACGCAGTGCTGATGCTTTTATTATCGGGCTAAGTCCTTTTTTGGGTCCGGCTGCTGTTGCTTTATATTCAATACCTCTTAAATTTGTTGAAATATTAGAAATTCCTTTACGCAGTTTTACCGCAACTGCTTTTCCTAAAATGGCACAAGCCAGTTTAAAAAACAATATAACAGAACTTAAAAATGTGTTTTATACTTATTCGGGTGCAATAAGCCTTTTGTTTATTCCTATCCTGCTAACAGGTTTTATTTTTGCGGATCAGTTTGTTTGGATTCTGGGAGGCAGCGAGTATAAAGACTCGGCAATTCTATTAGGAAACATATTCAGAGTATTTTGTATTTACGGACTACTACTTCCAATAGACCGGCTAAGTGGTGTAGCACTTGATAGTATCAATCTTCCTAAATTGAATTTTTTTAAAGTCATGATTATGATGACAGCAAATATTATTGGTGATTTGATTGCTGTATTTGCTTTTAAATCATTAATTGCAGTCGCTGTGGTAACCGTATTGTTTACTTTAACGGGCATATATCTGGGATGGTTTTATTTAAATAAAAAATTACAACTCAATTTCTCTCATATTGGTATAGCCGGAATAAATTTTTATAAGTTTTTTTTCAATAGGTTTTTATCCGTAAAATTAATTAAACAACATAAGTTTTAATGAATCCTTTTGACCTTAAATATGGTGCAGATAAACTCAAACAACCAATAAACCTTATTGGTTTACTGATTGTTTCATTGATTTTGGCATACTTAATTGCTACAAAAGGTATTCTTGTTGGTTTAGCGGCAATTGCTTTACCTGTGGCTGCTGTTGTCCTAAATCGTGTTTTTAATATTCCGTTTTTAGGATTCATCTTTGTTTTTATAATGAATTTTTTTGCATTAGGAATTACCCGGTATTTACCTGCACCATTAGGTTTAACTATTGATGCTTTACTTGTTATAACATATCTGGGCTTAATATTTAAAAACTTTTACAAAAAGGTAGATTGGTCACCGGCAAAAAGTGATTTAACACTTTTGGCTTTTATTTGGTATGGGTATGTGCTGTTTCAATTGGTAAACCCTGAGGCAGCAAGCAGAACAGCATGGTTTTATGCAATGCGTGGAGTTGGTTTATATATGTTGTTGACAATTCCGCTAACTTTTATTCTCTTTCAGGATGTAAAAAAATTTGATGTATTTTTAAAACTATGGGCTGTTTTTTCAATAATGGGCTCTTTAAAAGGGATGATGCAACTTTTTTGGGGGGTTGACCCTTGGGAGCAAGCTTGGCTTGATTCAGGTGGTGCTGTAACACATATTCTGTTTGGTAAACTTAGGATATTTTCTTTCTATAGTGATGCCGGTCAGTTTGGAGCAGCCCAAGGGCATGCAGGAGTTGTCTTTTTAATTATTGCTCTGAATATGAAATCCAATAAAAAACTAAGAAATTTATATTATTTGGCAGGATTTCTTGGTTTATATGGCTTGCTAATTTCAGGTACCCGCGGTGCTATTGCTGTTCCGGCAGCAGGGTTTTTCTTGTATTTTATTTTAAGCAAAAACATAAAACTGGTTCTATTAGGTGTTTTAGCAGGAGTTTCTGTATTTGTATTTTTAAAATATACAACCATTTTGCAGAGTAATTATCAAATAAGACGTATCAGAACAGCACTTGACCCAAACAATCCTTCTTTGCAAACAAGACTTAATAATCAGGCAAAATTGAAAGTTTATCTGGCTACAAGACCTATTGGAGGCGGATTAGGCTCAGCAGGGAACTGGGGGAAACGTTTTTCTCCGAATACATTTTTAGCAAATACTGCCACCGATAGCTGGTATGTAGCTATATGGGCAGAAATGGGTATTGTTGGTTTAATATTGCACCTCACAATTTTGCTGTATATCCTTTTGAAAAGCTCCTACTACGTTTTTGCCAAGATAAAAAATGAATTATTAAGAGCAAAAATGAATGCGCTAGTATCCGGCTATTTCGGGATTATGGTGGCATCATATGGAAATGGAATTCTTGGGCAAATGCCTACCGGGATTATTATTTATATGAGTATGGCATTCTTATTTATGTCGTTAAAATATGATAAACAACTTAAAAATGAAATAAACTAAATATAACGAATAAAATAATTGCAAATTGATTTTTTTAAATATGTATTAATATGGCCAGTTTAGTTATTCCTAATTATGTAAAGAAACATTTATACACTTATGAAAGTGTAGATGATATTCCTTGTGAAGTGTTTGATCGTATTGCACTTGAATTTGATGCGAAAACTTATAAAAGGCCTATTGTTTCAATAGTTATAATAGCGTATAACGAAGAAAAAACAATCTTACGGACTTTATCCTCACTAGCAGCTATAAAAAGCAGTTATCCTTTTGAAGTAATTGTAGTTAATAATAATTCAACCGATAGAACGCAGGAAATACTTGATAAATGTGGTGTGAAATCAGTTTTTCAAGCTCGTCAAGGAGTTGGTTTTGCACGGCAAGCTGGACTTGAAGAGGCAAGGGGCATTTATCATTTATGTGGTGATGCTGATACTATTTATCCTCCAGACTATATTGACATTATGATGAAATATTTGAGAAAACCGGGAGTCGTTGCTGTTTTTGGACACGTATCATTTATCCCTGATGGGAAAAAATCAAGATTTTTGTTAGGAATGTATGAATTCTTTAAAGATTTTGTGGTAATGCTAAGGGCAATTAATCGACCTGAGCTTAGTTTAGGTGGAGCAAGTTTTGGTTTTGTTACCGGATTGGGAAAAAAAATAGGATGGAGAACGGATATAAAAAGAGGTGAGGACGGGAGTATGGCATTGGCTTTAAAAAAATACGGGAAAATTAAACGGGTTAATATACCACAAGCTAGAGTATGGACTAGTGCAAGAACTCTTGATGCAGACGGAAATTATTTTTTTATGATAATGAAAAGAGTGCTTAGGGAACTTAAACGAATAAAAGAATATTTTACAGTTCAAAAAGGAGGGTATGAAATGAACGAACAAAACATGATATAATATTTAAGA
>JALWNR010000140.1 GCA_027083715.1 Bacteroidales bacterium | reverse complement strand
ATACAACTTAGTGAAACGATCTCACGAACAAAGTGAGTAATGATTATTTTACATCATACGGTTCTTCCGCAGTAGCGGAACAGGCTAGAAATAATAAAGGAATAAACACATGGAAATTTACAATACAGCTTGCCCGCGAAATTGTTACAGTACTTGCTCATTTAAAGTACAGGTTGAAAACAATACAGTACAAAAAATTGAAGCACAGCCTTTAAACAAAGCTACTCCCGAAGGTGTCTGTCTGAAAGGATTAAGTTATGTGGAAAGGGCAAACTCACCAGACAGGATTTTACATCCTTTGCAAAAAATCAATGGAAAGTTTGAACAAATTTCATGGGATAAAGCTTTTGAAATCATTAGCAAAAAATTGATTTTTTTTAAATCAGAATACGGTAGCCACTCGGTGTTGTTTTACGCCGCAAGCGGAATGTCAGGTTTATTGAATGATGTAAGTTATAATTTTTGGAAGTTGTATGGAGGAACCACTACTGTTTACGGAAATCTTTGCTGGCCTGCCGGCTTGGAAGCCACGCGCCTTACCTTTGGCGAGGTAAAACACAATGTTCCATGGGATTTGGAAAATGCCCGATTGATTGTTCTGTGGGGAAAAAATCCTGCCGAAAGCAATATCCATCAAATGCTCCCCATTGAAAAGGCAATGCAAAAAGGAGCCCGGCTTGTTGTTATTGACCCGCGCAGAACACCATCGTCAGAACAGACAGATATACTGGTACAGCCCATTCCCGGAACAGATGCAATATTAGCCCTGGCAATTGCAAAAATTATTATCGAAGATAATAAGCACAACAAAGAATTTGTTGAAAAATATGTGCAGGGTTTTCCTGAATTTGCACAAAGTTTAAAGAAAATTGATATTGAAAAAGCAAGTCAGGAATGTGGTGTGCCTGTTGATTTCATCAAGGAATTGGCAGAGCTGATTGGCACGATAAAACCGATGACACTCATTGCCGGATATGGAATGCAGCGCTACACCAACGGCGGACAGACTACACGCGCATTATTGGCATTATCGATAATCACAGGAAATATCGGTAAAAAAGGTGCCTGCTGGCATTATGCCAATTTGCAATCTTATGTTTTTGATGCAGTGAAAGAGCCTGAAAATTATTATCCGGCACCGGAAAAAGATAAACCCTTCCGGCGAGCCATTCCCACAGCCTTATTAGGTGAAAAAATGTTGGAAATAAAAAATCCCGAGTTAAAAATGGCTTGGATAGAAAGAGGAAACCCGATTAGCCAAAATCCGGACAGTAACAATACATTAAAAGCATTCCGAAAATTAGATTTTATTGTTGTTGTAGAACAATTTATGACTGATACGGCACGTGAAGCAGATATTATTCTTCCTGCAAAATCCATGTTTGAGCAAAGCGATATTATCGGCTCGTATTGGAATCCGTATGTGCAATTAAAACAAAAGGTTGTGGAACCGCCCGGTGAGGTAATGCCCGAAACGAACATCTATTACAGACTTGCTAAAACACTGAATTTCAAAGAAGAAGACATTAAAAATAATATTCCTGAACCCAATGATAAAGCCATTGATGCATGGCTGAACAAATATTTAAGCCGATACGATGAATTATCACTTGATTTATTGAAAAAACAGCCTGTTTTGGCTCCCGGATTGGAAGAAATTGCTTTTTCGGATTTTAAATTCAATACACCATCAGGGAAAATTGAACTGTATTCCGAACAAGCTGAAAAAATATGGAATGTAAATCCCTTACCTACTTACGAGCCTTTGGAAGAGGGACACAGAGGCAGACAAAAGCCTTTCCCATTGAGTTTAATGAGCCCGAACACTAAAAACAGAATACATTCGCAATTTGGGAACCTGCAATGCATTAAAGCTCTAGACCCATATCCCGTAGTGGTTATTAGCCCACAGGATGCAAAGCCACGAAACATAAAAGAAGGCGATAAAGTGCGGGTGTATAACAACAGAGGCGAATTATTTATAAAAGCAAAATTTGATTACAGTATTCGCCCGGGCAATGTGGTTATTATAAACGGGTATTGGAACACAGAGGGCGGAACGCCTAATCTGTTATCCAAAGGCAGGGAAACAGATATGGGACATGGAACAGCTTTTCATGATAATATGGTGGAAATTGAAAAAGTTATTGGATAAACTTGCCCGACTACTGACAGGTTGGTTATTTTATAATTTGAATGTTGCATGTTGATTATTGAGTGTTGAATATTCAATTGGTCATTAGAAGTATATTGGTAAATTAGTATTTTTGAATTTTGAGATTTGTTTTTTAGAATTTTATGCGTGCAAACCATTTTATATTTGACGAAAATAAATGCGTTGGTTGTGAAGCCTGTGTAATCGCTTGCATCAACGAAAACGGTTTTCAGGAACCGGAACGCTGGCGCAATGTTCATGCTTCCAATCCGCAAAAATATCCGGGCATACCTTTATTTTATATGTCGATGTCGTGTAATCATTGCGAGATTGCAGTTTGTATGGATAATTGTCCGGCTTTGGCATACTCGCGCAGTATAATTACGGGTGCTGTTTTACATAATCAGGAAACATGCATCGGCTGTAAATACTGTACATGGAACTGTCCGTATGATGCACCTAAATACAATCCGTTTAGCGGTGTGATTGATAAATGCAACTTTTGCGAAGTACGATTGCAGGAAAACCAAAAACCTGCCTGCGCAAGTCTTTGCCCAACAGGCGCATTGGATTTTTCTTTTGAGACAAATAATACACAAAACGATATATTAAACCTGAACATTCCAGTAAATACGCACCCTTCAATTATCATCAAAGAGCCTTTAAAAAAATCTGCTCCGAAAATTGACCTCAGCCTTTTTGAAAAACAGGAAACGCCCCAAAAGAAAGCCGGAAAACAAAAAATTACCATCGTCAAAGAATGGACATTGATAATATTTACGCTGATAGTATCAATAATAAGTTCAATTGCATCATCGGGCATTATGGATGGCGCAAGTTTGGCAAGCAAAATCAGTTTGCTGGGAGCAGGTGCTTTTGCCGCATTTTTAAGCACCTCACATTTGGGCAAACCTTTCAGGGCTTGGCGAGCTTTGTTTAACATACAAAAATCATGGTTAAGCCGTGAAATTTTCTTTTTCTCCCTCTTTTATCTGATTTTAATTGCTGATTTTTTGATTGCGGATATTCCCGATAGCATCATTATAATGTTTAGTTTGTTTTTACTTTTGTCTGTCGATATGCTTTACAAACCGGCACAAATCTATTGGAAAACAAAAATCCATTCGGCACAAGTACTATTTACAGGTACATCTTTTTATTTATTGTTGACGGAAGTATATTGGTTCTTTGGTATTATAATGATAATACGGCTATACCTTTTTATTAAACAAAGTTTAATAAAAAGAACGTTAAAAGAATTAAGAATTGCGCGCATAACAAGTATATTAGCAAGCGGATGGTATATTTTTTATCAACATGATAATATTTTATTGATATATACATTCATTATTGGTGAAATAATAGACAGGCTATTGTTTTATGATGAACTGGAAGTGGCAGATGTTAGCAAGATAATAAACTAATAATCAACTTAACATCAATATATCGGCATCAAACACCACTTAATAATCAACTGAGAATAAACATGTTGCAAATATATTAAAAAAAATCAACAAAATCATTAAAAATATTTTAAGAAATATTTGAAAATTAAAAGAATAATCACGACTTTTGCAAACCGATTTTCAGAAAAAAGTAAAACTTTATAGCGATGTCAAGAATTTGTGAAATAAAAGGAAAAAAGTTGATGACCGGAAATAATGTTTCTCACTCAAAGAGAAGAACAAAAAGAAAATTTTATCCTAATTTGTTCAAAAAGAAATTTTATTTACCGGAAGAAGACAGATGGATCACCTTAAAAATATCGGCTGCCGGTATTAGAAACATTAATAAAAACGGTTTAAAGAAAACTTTAGACGAAGCCGTTAAGAAAGGTTATCTGAAAAGTTATTAATTTATAAAATAAAAAAAAATGGCTAAGAAGAAAGGTAACAGAGTTCAGGTAATTTTAGAATGTACCGAACATAAAGAGAGTGGTATGCCGGGAACTTCAAGATACATCACTACTAAAAACAGAAAAAATACACCCGGAAGATTAGAGTTGAAAAAATATAACCCTGTATTGAAAAAATATACGCTACACAGAGAAATAAAATAATAAATTATGGCTAAGAAAGTAGTTGCAACATTACAAAAAGGTGAAGGTAGAACTTACTCCAAAGTGATTAAGATGGTAAAATCACCGAAAACAGGCGCATACATCTTTAAAGAAGCAATGGTGCCTAACGATCAGGTTAAAGACTGGTTTAAGAAAAAATAATCTTTTTCGATTAAAATATTACAGAAAAAGCTTTCTGCCCTGGCGTGGAAGGCTTTTTTTGTATGGTTTATTTCATTATATTTGCCGATAAATCAATGACTTGATAATTAGCAAATTAGTATATTGGTTAATTAATATATTAAAAGCAAAAATCAAATGCTTAACTAATAACCAATTAACTAATTTACCAATTAACTAATACACAAATATACTAACTATAATTATGGCAGTTTTCGGATTATTTTCAAAAGACAATAAAAAGGAAGATTTAGATAAAGGACTGGAAAAAACCAAAGAAAGTGTTTTTAAGAAACTTTCGCGTGCCGTAGCCGGTAAATCAACCGTTGATGACGATGTACTTGATGAACTGGAAGAAGTATTAATCAGCTCGGATGTGGGAGTGGATACCACTCTGAAAATTATTGAACGTATTGAAGGGCGTGTTAAAAAAGACAAGTATCTGGGAACCGACGAACTTAACCGACTTTTGAAAGAAGAAATTGAAGCTCTTTTAATCGAAAACGAAGCCAGTACTAATAAAGTAAATGAAAACTCATTCTCTGGTAAAGACGGAAAGCCTTATGTAATTATGGTTGTGGGTGTTAACGGTGTAGGAAAAACAACCACTATCGGGAAACTGGCAAATATGTTTAAAAAAGCCGGGAAAAGTGTTTATTTAGGAGCTGCTGACACTTTCCGGGCTGCTGCCGTTGAACAATTGGTAATCTGGTCTGAGCGTGTAGGTGTACCTATTGTAAAGCAAAAAATGGGATCTGATCCGGCTTCTGTTGCTTATGATACCCTGGATTCTGCTATAAAAAATCAGGCAGATATTGTGATTATTGATACTGCCGGTCGTTTACACAACAAAATTAACCTGATGAATGAGCTGAGCAAAATTAAAAAGGTGATGCAAAAACTCATTCCTGATGCGCCACATGAAATTTTACTGGTTTTAGACGGCTCTACCGGACAAAATGCTTTTGCACAAGCCAAAGAGTTTACCAAAGCTACCGAGGTTAATGCCATTGCACTTACTAAATTAGACGGCACAGCTAAAGGCGGTGTGGCAATCGGTATTTCCGATCAGTTTAAAATCCCGATTAAATACATAGGTATCGGCGAAGGTGTGGATCATATCCGCCTGTTTGATAAAAAAGAATTTGTGGAAACATTGTTTAAATAAAACATAAGCATTTATTTTTCAAAAGTGTTCTGCATACAGAACACTTTCTTATTTTTACACAGACTTGTTCTCTATAGAGAAAACTTTTGCTTCCTCAATAATAAAAAAACTCTTTGTGCAACTTTGAGTACTTCTTTGTAAAACTCTGTATAACTGTTACTCAACAAAAAGCACAAAGGGAAAAAGGAAATCACTATGAAAACACATAAAGTAAACATAATCACCCTTGGTTGTTCAAAAAACACAGTGGACAGCGAGCATTTAGCTGCACAACTACGCGCCGGGAAAACAGAAGTTTTATTTGATGCGCCCGATAATGCCGGTGCCGACACCATCATCATCAATACCTGCGGATTTATCAAAGATGCCAAAGAAGAAAGTATCGATACTATTCTAAAATTTGCACACCTGAAAGAAGCAAAAGAAATTGACAATTTATATGTAATTGGCTGTTTATCTGAGCGGTACAAAAAAGACTTAGAACAGGAAATTACCGAAGTAGATCAATATTTTGGAGTGAATGATGTAACTAAAATTCTGAAAACACTCAATACAAAATTTAAAGACGAACTAATTGGTGAGCGTGAACTTTCTACACCAAAACATTATGCCTATTTAAAAATATCCGAGGGCTGCGACCGTACTTGCTCATTTTGTGCTATTCCGCTTATTCGTGGTAAGCTGAAATCGCTACCGATGGAGATTTTAATTGAAGAAGCAAAAAACCTTGCAAAAAAGGGTGTTAAAGAGCTGATATTGATAGCACAAGATTTAACCTATTACGGGCTGGATTTGTATAAAAAGCAAATGCTGCCTGATTTACTGAAAGAATTGGTGAAGATTGAAAGTATTAAATGGATACGCTTGCACTACTCCTACCCTGCCCTTTTTCCCGATAAACTGATTGATTTAATTGCCCGGGAAAAGAAAATTTGCAATTATCTGGATATTCCGGTACAGCATGTGAGCAATTCGGTTTTAAAAAGAATGCGCAGGGCACACGATAAAGAAAGTACTTTGCAATTATTTGAGAAAATAAAAAGAATCAATCCCAAATTGGTTTTACGTACAACGCTTTTAGTGGGTTATCCGGGCGAAACACAGCAAGATTTTGAAGAACTGAAAGCATTTGTTCGAAGTACAAAGTTTGACCGCCTGGGTATTTTCACCTATTCGGAAGAAGAAGGCACTTACGGAGCTGCTAATCATAAAGATGATGTGCCGGAAAAAGTAAAAAATGAACGTGCGGAGGAAATTATGCGTATTCAGGAGCAAATTTCTTTTGAGCTAAACCAAAGGCGCATTGGCAAGACAATGGAAGTAGTAATTGATCGAAAAGAAGATGATTACTATGTTGCACGTTCGGAATACGACAGTCCCGAAGTGGATAATGAAATACTTATTTTTACGGATAAAAAATTAAATATCGGCGATTTTTACTCTGTAAAAATTACTGATGCGAAAGAATACGATTTGTTTGGAGCATTGATTTAACCGCAATAATTCATGAAATTCTCTTTATGCAGATACGAGGCACCGAATTCCGCCGACATATCTTTATATTTCAAGGAATTCGTAAC
>JALWNR010000139.1 GCA_027083715.1 Bacteroidales bacterium | reverse complement strand
ATTCTATTCTATTTATTTAATTACGATAATTTTTAGATAGATTAATTTTATTGATTGATATCTCTGACAGGGTTTATTAAATTTAATATACCTTAAATTCGCAGGTATGTTTGCTATAAAAGATACTTGCTGATTTAAGGATATAGTATTTAGCATTTTACATTTTACCTGTCAGGGATTTTCAATGAGTACTCTATCATTAAATTTCTTTTTTTTTTTATTAATACCAAAATATTGACCATGAAAAAATCAAAAATGCTTATTAAACTCAAAAGGATGACAGGTCCAGGACGAAGAGTTTTAATTGGGAGAAAACGTAAAGAAGAGCCTGATGAAAAGCAGGTTATAATGAAAGGAAAGGTTACAGCCAGAGTTTTAAATGTGCGTGATGATAGGTCTTTAAACAGCAATGTCATTGGTAAATATAACAAAAATGAAATTGTTGAAATAATCGGTATTGAAGATAATTGGTACGAAATTCTTTTTAATGATGCATCGGCTTTTGTTTCTGCAAAATATATTAACCCTTTGATTAAAAAGGGTATTGTTACTGCTAAATTGCTTAATGTGCGCTCATTACCCAATATTGAAGCAGAAGTAGTGGGTAAATTAAAAAAGGACAAAAAAGTAATTGTTGTTGATGAATTGGATAATTGGCTGCGCATAAAGTATAAATATTCATTTGCCTATGTATCAGCTAAATATATTGATTTAACTGAAAAAAAGCAAAAAGAATTTCTATATAAAAATCGTAAATTTTTAAGATTAGAATTAGAGCCGGAGACCAAATTAGTGGTAGAAGGCTCACGAATTGATATGCGCGTACGACAAACTTACAATAAATACGGTAATTTACTGAAAGCTTTGAGTGAATATTTGGGTATTGATTTGGCAAGTGCCATTGCGGTAATTGCCGTAGAAAGTGGTGGTAAAGGTTTTGATGACGGGAAAGTATTAATACGTTTTGAAAATCATCTGTTTTATAAATATTGGGGTAAAGAAAATGAAAAAGTTTTTTTTGAGCATTTTACTTTTAATAATGATAAATATTGGTTAGGACATAAATTCCGCAAAAACAAACGTGATGAGTGGCAAAGTTTTCATGGCAATCAGGACAGGGAGCATGAGGTATTGAATTTTGCTCGTAAACTAAACAAGCAAGCCGCTTATATGTCAATTAGTATGGGATTGGCGCAAATTCTTGGGAGTAATTCAAAAATAATAGGTTACGAAAATGCGCAGGATATGTACGATAATTTTAGTAAAGATATTCGTTATCATATTTTAGGATTGTTTGACTTTTTAAGTCCGCGCATGGTTAAATATTTAAAAAATAATGAATTTGTGAATTTTGCAGCTTACTATAATGGTAAAGGACAAGCCCGTCGTTACGGAAAATGGATACAGGATCATTACGAGGCTTTTCCTGAACAGTTGGTATAGTTTTTTATTTTATTTATAGTACTTATGGATGTAATTATTCATTCATTTGCTCATCCTCTCATTACTAGAATATGCATTCTGA
>JALWNR010000138.1 GCA_027083715.1 Bacteroidales bacterium | reverse complement strand
GAAATAAATCATCCGCACCAACCGAATAATTATATTTATTCGAGATACCGAAATCCAAGTATTGTAGCTACGGAAAAACACATTCAGCAAATAGAAGAGGCGGAATGGGCAGTACTTATGCAAAGTGGTATGGCTGCTATAGATACGGCTTTGTCAGTATTTCAGAAAGCAACTGAAAACCGCTGGCTGTTTTTTAATGATATATATGGTGGAACAAACACTTATATCGATAAAATCTTAGTCCAGCGACGAGGAATTAAAACTGCTCATTTTTCTTCTGAAAAAGGAACTTATGACATACAGAAACTCACTCGTTTAATGGATGAGTTTAAACCACAAGTTATTTATTTCGAGACTGTTTCAAATCCAATGCTTATTGTTGCCGATGCCAAAAGAATTATTAATGAAGCCAAAAAGCGGGAAATTCTGGTTGTTGTTGACAATACTTTTGCAAGTCCATATCTTTGGAAACCATTAATGTTTGGTGCAGACCTGGTTATTCACAGTGCTACAAAATATTTGGCAGGACACGGAACGATAACTGCGGGAGTTATTTGTGGAAACAGTAAAAAGTTAATGCAAGAGGCAATAGAATATCGTAAACTTGTCGGACATATTATCAGTCCTGATGATGCCTATCGCCTAAATGAACAACTGCATACCTTTAAATTGCGTTTTAAGCAGCAGTGCGATAATGCTTTTAAATTGGCTCATTTATTTTATAACTCTGAAAAAGTTGAAAAGGTTTTTTATCCGGGGTTAAAAAGTCATACTACTTACGAACAAGCAATTGATCTATTTGAGAACAAAGGTTTTGGTGCCATGATTAGCATACAGTTTGCCGGTAAAAGCGATGAGGAAAAGCGGAAAAAATGCAATTCCTTCATGAATAATATTAGTGAGTTCTTTTATTTAATTCCTACTTTAGGCGATGTGCAAACTATTTATTTACCAATAGAAACGGTTTGGGCAGATAAATATCCTTACCCGGGTGCAATCAGGCTCTCAGTGGGTATTGAGGAATATGAGCATCTTGAAAAAGTATTTAAAAAGGCATTAGATACTATTTAAACAGCGTTTCCAAAAGCACTATACGATGAATATATCACTTTGCGCGGATTAATAACCATTACCGGAATTTTTTGTGGATTGGCAATGATTTTTTGTTCTTCTGCACCCAACATATAATTTTGTATGTTTAGGTTTTTTGTTGTTAAAATCATTATTAAATCCGGTAGGTGCTCTGCTGCATATTTTAGTGCTGCTTCGGTAGAATTTTCTGTCCCTTTAATTGCTTTAACTTCATATCTGATATCATTTTGTTTGAAAAAAGCTTTCACATAATTTAAATTTGTTTTTGTTTTTTTTGAAAAATGTACATTTGAAATATCTTTTGCAACAACTAGTGTAAAATTAATATCGTAATATTTTGCCAATAATCGTGCTTGTTTCAATTTTTGTTTTTTTTCTTTTGTGTAATCGACGGGAAAAACGATATTTTCAATTTTTTGAGCTCGTGGTGCAT
>JALWNR010000137.1 GCA_027083715.1 Bacteroidales bacterium | reverse complement strand
GTACTGGAAAGATACTGAATTGGAAGAAATACCCAAAGAGCAAATGAAGTTTGTAGATTTATCGCTTTTGCGTGAAGATTTCAGCTATGCAAAATTTTATTACGGATATGCTTATCCCACAGATAGTGGTTTTATTTGTTTTTTAATTACAAAATATCCGGTAAATGACGAACCGGTTTATTCCTACGGAATAATTGAATATTCATTTTCAGGCAAAATAAAATCATTTGATCTTCTGGAAAAATTACCAACAGAACCCGGTATAAGAGTTTATGTTCCGGATAAAGATTACAACCCTTATTATTTTAAAAATATGTTGGATATGCCTTTACTTGCCAACGAAAACTTTCACAAACTACGCATATATGTTGATTTACCAACGGGATACAGAGATGTAAACATGGCGGTTGTTGAATTTAATGAAAGTGAAAAGAAATTTATTTTGGAAGATGAAGTCCCTTATGCACCGAATTGTCCACGAATTAGTATTTTCGATATTGAAGGAAATTTTGGCTGCAATGATATTGAGTTTAGCTTATACAGCCTGGATGGTGCAGACCTGAAATCTTATAGTTTAAAAATGCATTGTGGAGAATAAAAATTTAATCATAGCACTAATCATGAAAAAATTAAGTTTACTTGTTTTGGGTTTGGCACTATTAAGTGCTTGCTCAAATTCAAATTCAGCATCAAATGCTGCTGTGGGAACTGATTCTGTTCAAACTTTAAACAACAAAGATGAAGCAAGTTTGAGCAAAGACAGCACTAATAAAACAGGGATATTAAGCCTTTGGGATGCTTTTGAGTCCTATCTTCAATCTAATGCATATCATGGTGTATTTGATTATGAAACTTTTTCCGAAAGGGATGAAGAAAACACAGAATTAATAAAAACCAAAGAAAACAATGATTTTTTTAAGTTTCAGTTTACAGCACCTTTTGGGCGCGAAGACTCTCTTACTTTTCACTTAATAAAAAGCAATCCGGAATATAACATTTATGTTTTCCAAGGTATTGGGCATTCTGAAAGTCCACAAAATTTTTATAACGAACTATACCTTGCCAAACTGGATAAAAATACAGGCAAATGGAATTCATTACCCTTATCGAAGGAAAAAATTGATGGCAAAGAATTGGTTTATTACCTCGGTTTCTTTGCATATTATAGTCCTGAAAATAAAACCATTACTAATTATTATGCAGAAGATGACCCGAATACTGCTTTGGGTGAAGTAAAAGGAAGTTTAAAAGATAAATTTAAATGGTCGGACGAACAAGAATGCTTTGTAAATCTTAATATCAAGACAAACAAGAATACATGGCCTAATCCGGTTGTTGTAAAAGGAAATGTTCAATATATTTTGGGAGAACACGTAAATTCCCTTTTATGCCAAATTGATCATAGCTATTACCACGACGAAGGAAAATATAAAGACACAAAATATCTAATTTATCAGTATCAAATTCCGGGTGGTATGGATTGGACAGAAATAGACACCTTATTTGATCGAGAAGTAATTAACAATAAA
>JALWNR010000136.1 GCA_027083715.1 Bacteroidales bacterium | reverse complement strand
TTTTCGAAAAAATCAGAATTTCCCGAAACTCGTATCGGGCATAATAAAGAATTACGCAAACGTAAAATTTATTGTATCAAAACCGAACAAAAAATTATTGATAAAAATATTAAAAAGCTCAATAACCAAGGTCCGGCATGTAGTTCGTGTCTGTAGAAAGCTAAAAAGTAAAAAATCCGCAACAATTATTTGCTACGGATTTTTTTTTATTCCGTTTTTCAAAATTTTATCACAAATATACTACAGCATGATGCCTTTTTTTGTAACTTTATATAAACCCTAAAAGCACAAAATCATGCGTATTGATTTAAAAAAATATTTGACCGAACAGTACGAAAAAAGCATCAGTAAAGATGCAAAACCGGGTCCCGTACTGACCATTTCACGCGAATACGGATGCTCTGCAAAAGAACTGGCAAAAGAAATTATTTATCAGCTGCAACATGAAAAACCAAATGAAAAAAATTGGACATGGATAAATAAAGAAATTTTTGAAAATACCGCAAAAGCCCTTAATCTGAAAGAAAAAAGAATTTTACATGTTTTTGAAGGCAAAAAATTAGGTCTCGTGGATTCCATAATATTGAGTTCTGCTGAAAAGTATTACAAAAGCGATAAAGCCATTCAAAAAAAGATGATTGAAGTAGTACGCTCCTTTGCCGAAAAAGGAAAGACAATAATTATCGGTTTGGGCAGTGCTGTAATATGCAGGGATATTGAAAAATCGTTGCACATACGCCTGGAAGCACCTTTTGACTGGCGGGTTAAAAAATTAGCAGAAAAATACAAACAAGATATTAAAGAAATTAAAAGCTACGCAAACGATATTGATTTGAAACGAAATGCATTGCGAAAATCATTTTTGACTAAAAACAGTTGTGGAAAAGTTTTTGACATCACTTTTAATGTGATGCATTTAAACAATAAAGAAATTGCCGAAGCGGTAATTTTTATGATGAAACAACGAAAAATGATTTAAAAAAACTCAAAACCTCATCCTGTCGGCAAACTTTTTAAAGTTTGAATTAATTACCTAAAATACGTATAACCCAATTGATTAATAACCTGAGTTTGATATAATAATTAATCACAGCTTCTTTGATGTTTTTCTCAGACAAGTCAGATTTTTGCAGCACTATCGGGATAATGCAAAAAAATATAAGGAAGTATGAGGAAAACATCATGAAGCCCGAAGGGAAAGCAAATACAAACCCATCTTTGAAAAAGAAATCTTTTGAAATAACCCGTTATGCCTGCAAGATTTCTTTTCCAAACCTCTGCTTGTATTTACTTTCTGTGATTTATTTCTTATATCGAATTCAGGTTAATACTTTTTGGAATATTTTAGATTACCTTTCTTTATGCTCAGTTCATAAACAAATAATGTTGATACATCTATAAATTTTAACTATTGGTCAAATTTGTATCTGATAAATGTTCTTTGCCCACACCGGATTAAATAAATTTTAAGTAAATTTGATAAATACTTTGATAGTAAGCCTGTTTGTTTATGAATTTACTCAATTGTTTTGT
>JALWNR010000135.1 GCA_027083715.1 Bacteroidales bacterium | reverse complement strand
GTGGATTGGATTGAAGCATTAATTCTTGGCATTATTCAGGGTTTAACAGAGTTTTTACCCGTTAGCAGCAGCGGACATTTAGAAATAGGAAAAGCAATTTTAGGTGTAGAAGCCACTGATAGCCTTGTGTTTACGGTGGTTGTGCACGGAGCAACCGTTTTAAGTACCATTGTAGTTTTCCGTAAGGAAATTTGGGATTTGATACGCGGATTTTTTCGTTTTCAAATGAACGAAGAAACCCATTATATTTTTAAAATAGCCGTTTCGATGATACCTGTTGGTATTGTCGGTTTGTTTTTTAAAGATGAGGTTGAAGGATTATTTACCGGCAACTTGCTTTTGGTTGGTTTGATGCTGATATTAACTGCCGCATTGCTGGCATTTACCTATTATGCCAAAGCCCGCGATAAAAACATCAGCTACAAAGATGCTTTTATTATTGGTGTAGCTCAGGCAATTGCCGTTATTCCGGGGATTTCACGTTCGGGTTCAACCATATCAACGGGTTTACTTTTAGGCAACAACAAAGAAAAAACCGCCCGTTTTTCGTTTCTTATGGTTTTAGTACCGATTATCGGAGCCAATATCAAGGACTTGCTGGATGGAAGCATGGTAACTTCTGAAAATATCAGCTCTGCAGCTCTAATTGTAGGTTTTCTGGCAGCATTTATTTCCGGTTTGCTGGCATGTTCATGGATGATTAATATCGTTAAGCGCGGAAAATTGATTTACTTTGCTGTTTACTGTTTGATTGTCGGTAGTATAGCTGTAAGCTATGCATTGATGAATTAAATTTGCTTTTCATGTAACCGATTCTATTTCATTAACAATTTTCTCTGGCTCAATATCAAAACATTCCAAGGTGTTTTTAAAGCAAGCTTTGCTGCCAAATACTGAGCAAGGGCGACAAGCCAAATCATCGCGCTGAATAATGTGCGATTTTTCATCGGCGATAAAAGGAGTAAAACCGGCAAACGGATGTGTTCCGCCCCAAACAGAAAGAATGTGAATACCCATTAATGCTGCAATATGCATATTGGCAGAATCCATGCTTATCATTAAATCCAAATGGCTGATTAAAGCTATTTCATCAGCGAGTTTAAATTTCCCGATTACGGAAAGTACATTTTTATGCTTTTGCTCCAGGTTTTCGGCAAACTGCTGCTCTTTTTTGCCACCGCCGAAAATAAGTACACGATAGCCTTTTTGAGTGAGTAGATTAATCAGTTTTTCGCTTTTATCTAGGGGATATTGCTTTTGCAAATGCATGGCAAAGGGTGCAATACCGATATTTTTTTTATCTTTAGATAAAAGAGCTTGTAACTTATCGCTGATTTTTGGCTTTAAAACATGGTTTTTATCCAATTTTAACGAAATGCCCGCTTTTTCAAAAACATCTGCATAGCGCAGGGCAGAATGCCTGAGTGGTTTCAGTATTTTATTTTCACGGCGCGTAAGTGCTTTTTTTTCGGCTCTGCCTTTATCAATTACCGAAATTTTAACCCCCGAAAAGCGAAAAAATGTGCGTAAAATTTTAGTGCGCAAAACATCATGAATATCCAGCACCAAATACGGTTTATATTGTTTTTTTATTTGTTTAAACAGCTTAAATAAGCCTGCTACACCTTTATGTTCGCCTTTTAAATCAGGATTTATAAGTATAAGGTTTTCAATTCCTTCAAAAAACGGATTAAAAGTTTTACGCGTAAGAAACAAAATTCGGACATCGGGGTATTGCTCTGAAACGGCTCTGATTACCGGAACACTCATTGCCACATCTCCCATTGCCGAAAGGCGGATAACAAGAATATTTTTCATTGATGTTTGTTTTAGTCGGGGCACAACTTTTAATCGTAGCCCGACTACCTTATTTACTGTTTACTTTTTCTTAGTACCGGATTTAGGTTCGGGTCGTTATACATTTTCATCTGCTTGTAGGTTTTAATAATTGCCTTACCTTTTTGCAGCATATCAAACAGTTGGTCAATTGCCAAAGACAAATCCTCACGTTGTTGAAGCAATACTTTTAGTTTAAACGAACATTTTTCGCGATGTGCCTCATCAGCATCTGCCCGTTCGGCTTCCTCGCGCATGTGGTAAATCTTTAGATTTAAAATCGACAAGCGGTCCACAGCCCACGCCGGAGTTTCAGTATTGATAAATGCATCAGGGAGTGGCTGAACATCAGAAAGTTGCTCAAAAAAATAGTCGTCAAGCAGTTCTACCAAATCGGTTCTGTCCTGATTGGATTTATCAATGCGGCGTTTAATTTCCAATGCCTTATCAGGATTTATGGAAGGCTCGCGGATAATATCTTCCAAGTGCCACTGCACTGTATCAATCCAATTTTTTTTATTTAGAAGATATTCAAGACTGTTTTCAGGATATTGACTGCTCCACTCCTGATCTATATTATCTTTTATGTGGTATTTTTCAATAGTTTGCTCAAAAATTTCGTTAAATGTCTTTGTTGTCATAATTTAAAATTTGATTTTAAAGGCGGTAAATTTACTAAAAAAACAAATAGGGCAGAAATGAGCATCTAATTCTTAGAAAGAAATAACATTTAAAAGTATTTTGTTTTACTTTGATTTTATTTTTGCTAAGATACAAAAAGTATTTTTTGTATTTGTAATATGAAGCCCATCGATTTCTTAGTTAATTGCATAATAAACAAAATATTTTTTTATTTTTATAGCGAAAATACTACATATTTTAAACTTTTTAATAAAATGATTAAATTCACACTTAACGGCAAAAATATTGAATACTCAGGAGATCCGGAACAAAACTTATTGAATTATTTACGAAATGATTTAAAACTTACCGCAATAAAAGATGGTTGTTCAGGGCAAGGTGCGTGTGGTGCTTGCACGGTAGAAATAAACGGGAAAGCCAAATTAGCCTGCCTAACTAAAATCAGTACTTTACAAAATGCTGAAATTTTAACACCCGAAGGTTTCCCTGAATATGTTTTGGATACCATTGCCAAAGCATTTGTCAACGAAGGTGCTGTACAATGTGGTTTTTGTACACCCGGATTTATTAGTCGCACTAAAGTTTTATTGCAAGAAAATCCGCAGCCTACCATAGAAGAAGTTCGCAAAGCTATTAAACCGCATCTTTGCCGTTGTACCGGATACAAAAAAATTGAACAGGGTATTTTATCTGCCGGTGAAGCCATCCGTAAAGGAGAGAAACTCCAGCTGAGAAAAACAAGCGGGAAAGTTGGTGTTTCACAACCTAAATACAGGGCTTATGATACCGCCATAGGTAAACGAAACTTTACAGATGATATTTTCCTTAGCGGGATGTTGTTTGCTGCACTAAAATTTAGTGATTATCCTAAGGCAAAAGTTCTTAAAATAGATACTTCAAAAGCTGAAAACTTAGCGGGAGTACAACGAGTTTTTACGGCAAAAGATATTCCCGGAGCAAAAAAAGTAGGCTTAATTATTCCTGATTGGTCAGTAATGGTTGATGAGGGTGAAACTACGCATTATATTGGTGATGTGGTTGCCGGAGTAGTTGCCGATAGCGAAGAAATTGCCCGAAAGGCTGTAGATTTAATCCTTATTGAATATGAAGTATTCAAACCGCTAACAAACCCTTTTGATGCGATTGAAGGAGAAAGAGTACATGCTGAACGTCCTAATAATTTTGATACAACTCAATTTACCATTGGTGATATCGAAAAAGAGTTAAAAAATGCTAAATATCTTGCCAAAGGACATTATGAAACACAGCGAATTGAACATGCTTTTTTGGAGAAAGAAAGTGCCGTTGCTTTACCTCTAAATGATGGTATTAAACTCTACAGTCAATCGCAAGGCGTGTATGAAGATCGTCGGCAAATAGCCGAAATTTTAAATTTGCCTGAAGAAAAAGTACATGTGGAATTAGTGCCTAACGGAGGTGGTTTTGGTGGAAAAGAAGATTTGAGCATACAAGGACATACGGCTTTGTTTGCTTTTCTATTGCAAAAACCCGTAAAACTCACTTTAACACGCGAAGAATCTATACGTTTGCACCCTAAGCGTCATCCAATTTTTATGGACATTACACTTGCTGCTGATGAAAACGGTAAACTAACTGCTTTAAAACTTCGTGCAGTGGGGGATACCGGTGCATATGCATCTGTTGGAATGAAGGTTTTAGAACGTGTAGCAGGTCATGCTGCCGGTGCATATTATATTCCGGTTGTAGATGTTGAGGCTAAAACAGTATATACCAACAATATACCTTCGGGTGCCATGCGTGGTTTCGGAGCTAATCAAGTAGCTTTTGCTTTAGAAAGTTGCATTGATGAAATCTGTGAACAAGCAGGATTTGATCGTTGGAAATTTCGTTACGATAATGCTTTAACAGATGGATTAAGTACATCCACAGGACAAAAATTGTATGGAGTAGGGGTGCGCGCTTGCCTTGAAGCAGTTAAAGAAGATTTTTATCGTGCAAAATATGCAGGTTTGGCTTGTGCCATTAAAAATTCGGGTGTTGGTAACGGTATGATTGATGAATCAAAAGTGAAAATTGAAATTTTATCAGATGACCATATACGTTTGCATCATGGCTGGACAGAAATGGGACAAGGAGTACACAATATGGCATTGCAAACCCTTTGCGAAGAAACCGGTATTCGTCCTGAAATAATTGAAGTAGTTGTAGATACCGAAGCACAGATAAAAACAGGTATGACTACTTCATCACGAGCAACCGCATTGGTAGGCTTAGCAGTAATTAATGCGGCAAAAAACCTAAAAGAAGATTTGGGGAGTAAGTCTTTATCTGATTTGGCAGGAAAAACCTATTCAGGAATTTATGTATGCGATTGGACAACTAAACCGGGCAGTAAGGTTGATGAACAAATTACACACTATTCATACGGATATGCAGCACAAGTATGTATTTTAGACGAAAAAGGCGAAATAGAAAAAATGATTGCTGCACACGATGCCGGAAAAATAATGAATCCTATGCTGTTTGAAGGACAAATTGAAGGAGGTGTACACATGGGTTTAGGTTATGCCCTACGTGAAAATTTACCAATGAAAGACGGTTATCTTGTGCATGATAAAATGCGAAAACTAGGTATATTGCGTGCTCACGAAACTCCTGAAATTGTAGTGAAAGGAGTTGAAGTTAAAGATCCGGTAGGTCCTTATGGTGCTAAAGGTATTGGCGAAATAGGATTGGTACCTACTGCTGCAGCTGTAGCTAATGCTTTTTATCGTTTTGATAAAAAAAGAAGATATAAACTGCCTTTAAAATAGCTGATGTATTTCTATAATAGAAATTGTTCGATTATAAACTTTGATAATTATAAATCATCTAATTTAGGAACACTATTCCGAAAAGTAGTTAGCTGTTCGGAATAGTGTTGTTTTGTTTACAATATCAACATTGCATCACCATATGTACCAAAACGATAGCCTTCTTTTTTAGCTAATTCATAGGCTTCGAACATAAAATCATAACCGGCAAATGCTGCCGAAGTCATTACCAGTGTGGTTAGCGGTAAATGAAAATTAGTAATCATACTTGTTGGTACACTAAATTCATAGGGTGGAAAAATAAATTTATTAGTCCAACCTTTAAACGGTTTTAACTCTCCTTGTGTAGAAACAGAGCTTTCTAAGGTTCTGATTACCGTTGTTCCAACTGCACACACCTGTCTTCGATGTGTTTTTGCTTTATTTACTAATTCAACGGTTTTATCAGGAATATAAATTTCTTCTGAATCCATTTTATGCTTGGTTAAATCTTCAACATCTACACCCCTGAAATTTCCAAGTCCTGCGTGAAGAGTGATATATCCAAATTCAATACCTTTAATTTCAAGACGTTTCATTAATTGTTTACTGAAATGCATACCGGCAGTAGGTGCAGCAACTGCGCCTATATGTTTTGCAAAAATAGTTTGATAACGTTCACTGTCTTCTGGTTCAACCTCACGATCTATAAACTTTGGCAAAGGTGTTTCACCCAATTCATATAATACTTTTTTAAACTCATCATAAGGACCATCGTATAAAAAGCGCAAAGTTCTTCCTCGTGATGTAGTGTTGTCAATTACTTCGGCAACTAATAAATCATTTTCTCCAAAATAAAGTTTATTGCCAATTCTAATTTTTCGTGCGGGATCAACCAAAACATCCCATAAGCGTTGCTCTTGATTTAATTCTCTCAATAAAAACACTTCAATTTTAGCACCTGTTTTTTCTTTGTTACCGTATAAGCGTGCCGGAAATACTTTTGTATCATTAAATACAAAAACATCCTTATCGTCAAAATACTCAAGTATATCTTTAAAAACTTTATGCTCAATTTTTCCGGTTTTACGATGCAAAACCATTAAGCGCGACTCATCTCTTTCCTTTGCCGGATGTGTAGCAATCAACTCTTTGGGCAGGTCAAATTTGAATTTTGACAATTTCATGAATATAAATTTTGAGCGTTAAACAATATTATTCTTTTAGTATTGGATATTTTATACTTCTTCTTTTTTAATATCCAGCTGTTCTTTAAAATCAATTACTGACAAAGCATCTTCCACAGAAAAGCTTCCAATTCTTGTTCTGCGAAGAGAGGTCAAGTAAGCACCTGAGTTTAAGCGTTTGCCAATATCTCGTGCCAGTGCACGTATATAGGTGCCTTTTCCGCATTCTACCCTGATAATTAATTCGGGCAAATCAAATTTTAAAATTTCAATTTTTTTGATCTCGATTATTGAAGGCTTTATTTCAATATCTATACCTTTTCGTGCATTTTTATAGGCTCTTTGCCCATTTACTCTTTTAGCCGAAAAAATTGGTGGTATTTGTTCCTGAACTCCTATAAATCCGGCTAATACTTCTTCAATAAGTTCTTTTGTAATATGTTCGTAAGGATATTCTTTATCTATTTTGGTTTCCTTATCGTATGACGGGGTTGTTGCACCTAATTGTAGTCCTGCAATATATTCTTTTTCAAAAGATTGAAATTTTTCAATAGTTTTTGTTTTTTTTCCTGTGCAAACAATTAGTAAACCAGTGGCGCGTGGGTCTAATGTTCCTGCATGTCCTACTTTTATTTTTTTCGTATCTAAATATCTTTTTATTGTAGCCCTAACTTTACGCACCAAATCAAAAGAAGTCCAATTTAGTGGCTTGTCAAACAATAAAACTTCTCCTTCTTTAAAATTATAGGTAGTTTCAGG
>JALWNR010000134.1 GCA_027083715.1 Bacteroidales bacterium | reverse complement strand
CAAAATAATCATTACTCACTTTGTTCGTGAGATCGTTTCACTAAGTTGCATTGTGTGATTAATAATTATTTTAATCATGCTTATTTCATTTAATCATTTAAAATTTTTAGTTCCATTTTTAAATCTAATAATTCTCGAAAACGAACAGCTGTGGCAAGCATATCTTCATCTTCTTTTTTATAATAGCATTTTATAATAATTTTATATTTAGAACAATAATCTTTAATTTTTCTTAAAACCTTAAAAATTTGATGCGATGATGCGGTATTAATATGTTCAAACTTAAATTCAAAAACAGTCAAATTATTGGGTTTTTCAAAATAAGTATCCAACCAATTAAAAACCGGTTTATAAAATTCTTCGGCATTCGATGGAATAGAACGCCCTTTAAACAGGAATAGATTTTCAGAAGGAATCAATCTAATGGCAGGACGATCAAAAGATTCCTTATTTATAAAAGATTCTTGCCGTTTAAAAAACTTATTTACTTTAACTTTCATTGAAAAGAAATGAAAATCGTCATCAATTTTAATAAAACTATAATCCAAATTATGCTGACTACGTAATTTTAAATCAATTAAACCTAAGCCGGTACTTGTATTATCACTGCCCGAGTCAGGATCAAGCAACATTTCATCATACCATTGATTTAATTGTTTTTCATTAAACACATTTACCTTATCTAAATGAATTTTTAATTTGCTAAGATTTTTAGATTGCACAAAATTACCGGTATTCAATAAAAAATGATCGGCATTTTCTACAATATAAAAAATACCATAATGCCCTCCAATGCCATTAATAACATAATATGCAGAATGTTTTACAAGATTTTGTAAAAGCTCAACCATAATATTATAGGTTTTACTTTTCAACAAAACAGTATCTTTCATTTGTTTTTCAATAATTCCAAGCAAATCAACCAAACTATGCTGATTAAACATTCCACTGTAATTAAGCACAATATTCTCAACATTTAAGATATTATGCAATTCAATAATATTATCCAATGAATGGTTTACATTTACGGTTTCTCCTTCGGGCTTTTCTTCAAAGGGAATTTCAGTGAGTAAGTAAAAATAGTAGTAATCATCATTAATCTTGCGAAAATTATAAGATAGCTTTCCTTTTGATTTACGTGCCATTTCAATTAAACCCAGCCCTGCACCACCTTTTTCAGATAACTCACCGCCATCCAAATGTAATTTATAGTACTCATTAAGTTCTTCACGATTAAGACGTTGTACCGTTTCTATTTGAGACTCTAAAAGTTTAATATTGCTTTTGTGAATCAAATTTCCGGTGGTAATATAGTAACTGTATTTTTTTCGCTGGAGAACAAAAAAACCGGGTTTAACCGGAATATCATCGGTAGTCAAATCTTGATGCCGGGTGATATTTTGCAAGCCTTCAACCATAACAAAATATACCCTTTTTTTAATTTTCAATTTCTGTTCCGACATTTTTAAACTTTCTTCTGCCAAGGAAAGAATATTGTCGGTAATATCTATATTAAACTCACCTCGGTAAATATA
>JALWNR010000133.1 GCA_027083715.1 Bacteroidales bacterium | reverse complement strand
TCGGGCTTTATTATCAGCATAGCTGCTTTCTTTTGCAAGTTCAGTAAATACATAATTTTCCAGAATATTTCCTAAAAACTCTGTTTCCCTGTTAATTAGTTTATTTTCCGTAATATTTAGCAGATATGCAGCCAGTCCGGTATCAGTAAAGTGCAGTTTTCGTTGTTTTACAACCTGTTTAGTGATATTTTTTGAATAAACAGGAACCCGCTTAACAAGATACATTGCTTCCAGGAGTTCAATATATTTATTAACGGTTTTAAAATCCAGTTGAATACTTTTTGCAATATTGTTTATATTTAAAAGATTTGCCGTATTAGCTGCCAAAATGGTCATTAAGTCAGGAATTTTATTTTCCTTATGAATATCAAAAAAACTTTCAACATCTTTCAATACTCTGGATTGTATATAGCTTTGATACCAAATCTTCCGTATTTCAGCATCCAGATTTTGTAATTCGGGAAAACCACCGGATACAATTTTTTTTAAAACACCGTTAAAATTGTTATTTTTAAGTTTTTCATTAAAATCATACAGTTGCGAGATATCATCATGAAACATCAGATCGATAATATTCTCGTCATAACTGTTAATTTCAGCAGCCGAAAGATTAAACAACTCATAGTGTAACATTCTTCCTGCCAGTGATTCGGTGATTTTAACATTCCTGTAAAAATCAGACGAGCCGGTAAGTAAATACATTCCTTTGGTATTTGCAAAATCAACTTTTTGTTTAATATAAGGAATCAGCTCCAGAGCATACTGTATTTCATCTATTACAACAGGCGGTTTATAAAACTCAACAAAGTTTTGCGTATCTGTTCTTGCTAATTCCAGTTTTTTGGGATCGTCTAATGTAATATAGGGGATATTATTTTCTTGTGCAATTTGCCTGACTAAGGTAGTTTTCCCGCACTGGCGTGCACCATTAATAATAGTAATACGTCCGTTTTGGAAACCTTTAAGTATTTTATGCTTTGCTTTTCGATGAAACATAGTACAAATTTATAAAAACCCGATATAAAATCCAAAATTTACATAAATTATATACTTTTTTATTAGTAAATTAATCCAAAATTTGTATATTTATAATCTAAAATATAAAAACTATATAATCGTGATTATCAATATATTAAATATCAAATCTTAAATCAATACATTTAAAATCCAAAATTTACACACTTAAAATCCAAAATTTACACACTTAAAATCCAAAATTTACATACTTAAAATCCAAAATTTACAAAAATATATAAGAAAATTAATTTACGGTGAGTGTATCGCGAGTTACCGTGCAAACGCCAAAAAAACCCAATCCTCCGTTTGAGATATTAGTATGAACATTGGCTTCAGCAACATCAAAATAGCCGCCTCGCCATTCGGTTTCGGAGAGTAAGGAGCGGATAAAATCAGCATGTTGGGGTGCTAATGAGTATTTTCGTTCAAGTATTCGAGCTCCCGCCGGAAAGTAGATTCGTTCTTTTTCAGGAGCAAAAACTTGGCTTATATCTATTGTTTTTAAAGTATAATAATAAATAATTGCTGTTCTATCTATTAAAGCTTGGTTCTGATACTCAGTTAAATGCGACCAATCAATAATTATTTCATACATGGCAGATTCTTTTGAGTTAAAGCTTTCTGCTACAGAATCAATATAAAACATACCTTTATTTTCATCATAGGCATATGAAAGTTTTCGAAATGGACTCACCGGTATCATTCTGGCAAAAGCCTCATATCGTTTACCTGCATACTCAATTCGCAAACGATAGGTTTTATTTAACACCGCCCTGTATGCAGTATCTGTGTAATATAATCCTTGAATTTCACCTAATTCTTTTAAAGTATCTGTAAAATCACCATTATACAAACTAACAACAGCACCGGTAACAGGCTCCGGCTTTTCATTTAAAGCAGAAACAGGTTTTGTGATTCTAATAACATGAGCTTTACGTACATTAGTAATAATTCCATCTACAACAATGGTGTTTAGCTCGTTATCATCAAAATTCCATTCTATATCTTTTTCACAAGATATAAACAGTATAGAAAATATAACGAATAATATCAAACTCTTCATTTTACTGAAACTTGAATGTATAACTAATTGAAGGCACCATACCAAAAAGATAAATTTGCGTAGGCAAAAGTCTTCTTTCCGAAATAATATCCGAAGGAACAACATAGTTTCCGGTCTCTGTTCTAATTTTATTAAAATTTACCGATACCGGATTTTCCCGGGCATACAGATTATAAACCGAAAACATGATACGATGCTTAAATTTTGCATTCGTATTTTTATTCAATATATAACTTGCCGATATATCCATACGATGATAATCAGGCAGTTTTGCATTATTTTTTTCGGTATAAACAGGAATGCTTTGTCCGCGATAATAGTAAAAACCCGTTGGT
Source organism: Bacteroidales bacterium (assembly GCA_027083715.1). Classification (GTDB taxonomy): domain Bacteria; phylum Bacteroidota; class Bacteroidia; order Bacteroidales; family NBLH01; genus NBLH01. The sequence goes on along the minus strand of JALWNR010000133.1, from coordinate 4,818 downwards.
GCACTAAATCGAATACCCGAAGAAAATACCCAATTCATATTAAATTGCCAACGTTCGGCAGGTTTATACGATAAATTTAAAGTTATGTAATGTGGTTTATCGTAAGCCGCCGGAAATTGTTTATTATTATTCACATCCTTAATAGTACGGAATGCACGTGTATATGAATAGCCCAACCAACCGGTAAACCGACCTTTTGTTTTTGATAAAAATAGCTCTACACCATAAGATTTTGCAGAACCAAAGCGCAATTCACCCTCAATGTACGGATTTAAAAACATACTTGCATGATTGGCATAATCAATCTGATTGTACATTTTTTTGTAATACAGCTCTGCCGTAAACTTTATTTCAGGCATTTTTTTATAAAAGCCCAATACAACTTGGTCTGCAATTTGGGGTTTAATATTGGGTCCTGCCGGCATCCAAACATCTAATGATGTAAACGGACTTACTGAATTTGAAAGCAAATTAAGATACTGTACATGATGGTTATAACTTAATTTATAACTTGTATTTTTATTTTGAGCATAAATTAACTCTACTTGCGGTTCTGCATTAAAATAGCTATGAAAAACACCTTCACTGTAATAAGCAGTATCAGTAACAAAATAATTATCATTAAAAGAGTAAATGGTTGCAGGACCGGTGTTATTCCAATTCATTCCACGCAAACTTATATTTATTGAAAATATATCGGAAAGTTTTTTTTCATATCCGGCATAAACTACTGTTTGCAATGCACTACTGGCAGAAACTATTTTCTCAAAATACTCATCATTCAGGTTTCCGGGATTAAAATAATGGGTATTAATTTCAAATCCAAATCGCAAAGTGTTATCAGGATTAAAAAAATAAGTAAAATCATCTTTCAAACTCAGATTCCCAATTAATGAATTCCAATATTGATTATCTTCAATAGAAGTAAACAAAAAATAATCGTACTTACTTGAATAAAGAGTTAAATTTGAAAAGAAACGGTCGGAAAACAAATGATTCCAACGAATGGTAGAAGTAATATTCTCCCAAGACATGGCATAAGTATTTGTCCCCGTTTTAAATGATTCAACCATATCACTACCCGCATAAAAAGAAAAATACAAACGGTTTTTTCTGTTCAGCTTAAAATTTAACTTAAAATGCAAATCGTAAAACTCCATATTTAAATCACCTGGTTGGCGTTTAAAAAACCATTTCATAGTTGATGTGCGTAAGGTTAAACGATAAGATGCTTTTTGTTTTACAACAGGACCTTCAATACCCAAACTTCCGGTAAATGGCGAAAGATTACCAAAAAAGCTAAACCGGTTCATGTTCCCGTCTTTTGTACGAATATCGATCAAAGAAGAAAGCCTGCCACCGTACTGAACCGGAAAATTTCCTTTACTTACTTTAATGGTGTTGATTGCATCGGGGTCAATTGATGAAAAAAAGCCCAGCATATGCGAAGGATTGTAGATAGGGGCTTCATCTACAATAATCAGGTTTTGATCTTTATTGCCTCCACGCACATAAAACAATACAGAGCCGTCTCCGTAAGGGCTGATTCCGGGAATAGAATTTAAGGTACGCACTACACTTGCTTCTCCGTTTAAACCAATAGTTTTTTTAATGGTTGATTTTGCCAATGATATGATTTTTAGTGGATTATTATCTAAAATATCGGCATTTTCCTTATCAGTAACGACCACCATTTGTAAATCGGTTTCATCAAGTTTCAATTTCTGCGAAAGTTGTAAATCTTTGTCTAAATTTACCGTAACCGAATTAGTTTGATAACCAATATAGGAAAATTGAAAGGTATAATTTCCTTTTGGCAATGTAAGCGAATAAAAACCATAAGCATTGCTAAAAACACCTTTATTAGTACCGGCAATACGCACAGTTGCACCAATCAACACCTCGTTTGTTTCGGCATCACGCAAATAGCCACTTATTGTATATTTTTGAATGCTTTTTTTGGATTTTTTGCCCGTAGAAGTTTTCGATTTCAGCACAATTTGTTTCTCCACTATAATATATTCAATATTTAAGTCCCGAAACAATTTATTTAAAACTAATTTGAGTTCCATATTACGCGCAACAATACTGACAATACGGTTATCATCAACCTGCTCATTGCTGTATGAAAATAGTACCTGCGCTTTATTACTTATTTCATCCAGAACTTCTTTTAGTGGTTTATCTACAACATTAATATTTATTTTTTGCTGTAAATCAACACTTTGTGCCTTAATATTGAATAAAACAAAAAAATAGAATACAATCAGTATAAAGTGCCTCTTTGCTACAAACATTATTCTTTTTTCAGGTAAGTTCGCAAAAAATTATTTTTTACAAGCCTTTCCGCTAATCTCATAAACAATTCCTTTCTTTGAAATATGAATATCTAAGGTAGCCTCTAAAACTTTAAGAATAGAATCCAGACTTTGCTGATCAAAAGTGTTGGTTAAGGTACAATTTTTTAATGCAGGATTTTTAATAACAATATGTACACTATATGTGTGATTTAATGTTTTTACAATATCCTCCAATTTAGTTCTGTCAAATACAAGCTTTCGTGTTTTCCAAGCCAAGAAATTTGGATTTGTATTAGTTTCTTTAATTATTTCAGATTTTTTTAGAATAAATTTAGCTCTATCTCCGGCTCTCAGTAATTTTGCATCTGATTTATCGGTTTTACTGTACACTAAAACTTTTCCTGAATTTACGATCACTTCCACATTGCCTTTTCTACTTTTAGCATTTACGTTAAACTCTGTGCCCACCACCTCTATCTTTAATTTTCCGGCTTTAACAATAAAAGGCTTATTTGGATTATGTGCTACTTTAAAAAAGGCTTCGCCTTTTAATTTTACTACACGTTTATTTTTATTAAAGTTTCTGGCATATTCCAATTCGGAACCGGCATTTAAACTAATTTGCGAACCATCAGGCAAATTACTTTCAAGAACTGAATTAACTGCTACTAATTCTTCAGTTTTCAGGTTTAAAAAATAAAATACGGCAAAACCCAATACAAAAATAGCAGCAACAGCCGAGGCTAATCGTGCCATAGAAAACTTTTTTTTATTTCGTTTAAGTGAGATAATTTTTCCTGAACTCTCATTGATATTTTTAGAAAACAAATTCCATTCTTTATCTAAATTAATCGCAGAAATATCTTTATCAGGCTTTGATGATGCCAAATTCCAAGTTTTTTTCAATGCTTCAAATTCATTTTTCAAAGCACTGTCCTTATCCATACGGTCAAAAAGCTTTTTGCTTTCAGATGTATTTGCATCTCCCGAAAGGTATTTTATAATTAAATCAATATGTTCATTAATAGTTTTCATCTTCTATTCACAATACACATAATATTGCGATTACCCCTATTTATTTTATAAAATTTGTTAAAAAACCTAAAAATAAATACAAATGTATATATTCCGACAGATTTTTTCGTAATACTTTTAAAGCTTTAGACATTTGTGTTTCTACAGTTTTTATCGAAATATTTAATTTATCGGCAATTTCCCGATATTTTAAATCTTCATATCTGCTCATTTCAAAAATTTGCCTACATTTTTCCGGCAAACTTTTTAATGTTTGATCAATTTTTACTTGTATCTCACTAGCTGTCATTTCATTTGAGATGTCCCAATTCTCTTTTTGTTCAGGAATATTTGCTTGTTCCTCCGATTTATCAAATTTTTTATTATCGCGTATATAATTCAAGCTGCGATTATAAACTCCGGTATAAAGATACGATTTTACCGATTGATTAGTATCAATTTCGTTACGTTTTTCCCAAAGCTTCATAAATACCTCATGCACAATACCTTTTGCTATATCAATATCATTAACGTATTTTTTTGCAAATCCGGCTAGTGCTTTAAAATGCTCACGAAACAATATTTCAAATTCTTGTTTGTTCAATTAATTTATTTTTGGCAAAAATATATTTTTTCTTCTTTATCCAAACGATAACGTTCAATTTCTTCCTTGCTGAAAGTGCTCACAAAATCATCTGCCTTAACTTTCAAACCCGACTTTTCCAACCTTTGCGGATAGTCTCGCCCATACAAGCGTACATGATCGTATTGTCCGAAATGTTTTTCCCTTTCTTTCGGGTCAGTAATACTTGCATCTTCATAAGTTGTTTCCCTGCTACTATCCAAAGGCACTTGCAAAATTGCCCAAGCTCCGGGCTTTAAAACACGGTAAATTTCTTTAGTAGCTTTCAGCTCATCATCAATATGTTCCAGCACATGATTGCATAGCAAAACATCAAAAGAATTATCATCAAAAGGCATTTCCCTTATATCCATTTTTACCTTTGCTATAGGCGATTCCAAATCAGCAGTAATATACTTCAAATTTTGCATTTTTTCAAATCGTTTAATAAAAGGTTGCTCCGGGGCAATATGCAAAACTGATAAATTATCGGTAAAAAACCCGGTTTTCTTTTTCAAATACAACCATATTAAACGATGCCTTTCCAATGATAAGCATGAAGGACACAAACGATTGTCTCCGCCCTGAACTCCATAAGGCAAAAACTTACGATAATGTTTACCACATACCGGACATTCCACTTTATTCCCGATATAAAAAACACTCATTATTTTACCAAAAATAAAACTGAACTTTATTAAAACCGTACGTGGAATATTTTTAACAATGAATTTTATAAATTGACGCATATAATTAGTCGGTATTTAATGTCTTTAGGCAAATTAAAAACTGCGAATTTATTGATTTAGTATAGAAATTAAAAAAAACATTGAAAATATTATTTTATTTGGCACTCAAATTGTCTTTTTATCGTTTTAATAA
>JALWNR010000132.1 GCA_027083715.1 Bacteroidales bacterium | reverse complement strand
AATAATTGGTTATTGAATATTGTATATTGAGTGTTGAATATTTAATGTTTATCAAATTAATGGTAAAACTTTATATTTATTGATTTACCCACTAACTTTGCAGTAGTACCATAAATTAGAGCAAAAAATACAGTTTAAGATTATTCAATGTGCATAATATTTATTATTTTGCACAGAAAAATCAAACTTATTGATGGAAGTAGTAATTGATTTTCTGTTAAAATACTATCCATACCTCATAATTCCCTTTATAAGTGGTTTTATCGGTTGGTTCACCAATGTTATTGCACTGAAAATGACATTTTATCCACTGGAATATATTGGTATCAGACCTTTTGGTTGGCAGGGAATTATTCCTTCAAAAGCCACAAAAATGGCACAAATATCGGTTGACTTGATGACTACAAAGCTGGTAAATGTAAGCGATGTGTTTTCTAATTTAGATGCTCAAAGAGTAGAAGAAGAAATAAATCCGGCAATAAAAACACTTGCTAAACAAATTGCCAATGAAGTAATGGAAGCACAAGCACCTGTTTTATGGAAAAGCCTTCCACAAAATTCTAAAAACAAAATTATTGGAATTATTGAAAAAGAATTACCAGAGGTAATTAAGAATTTAATGGAAGATTTAAAAATAAATATTGACGATATTTTGGATTTAAAAAGTTTGGCAATTTCAGCACTTTTGGAAGATAAAGCATTGATAAACAGAATATTTTTAAGTGTCGGCAACAAAGAATTTAAATTTATTGAATATTCAGGCTTTTATTTTGGATTTTTATTTGGTGCTGTTCAAGCAATTGTTTTTTATCTGTACAATCCATGGTGGGTACTGGTTTTATTTGGTATTATTGTAGGTTTTGCTACTAATTTTTTAGCGCTCCACTTAATTTTCAGACCATTACATCCTAAAAAATTCTTAGGAATTACATTTCAAGGTATATTTTTAAAAAGACAGGAAACTGTTGCCAAAGAGTATGCCTATATTATCAAAACACAAATTCTTACTATTGAACGGATTTTTGATTTTACACTTCGAGGACCCAAACAAGACCGTTTTTCCGATTTGAGCAAATACCACACCGATAAGTTAATTGATGCAGTTGTTGAAAAATCAGGTTCGTTATCAAAACTTATTAATATTGAAAAAAAAATAAAATACATAAAAAATATAGCTCATTACCGTTTTATGGAAGAATTACCTATTGCTATGCGATTTGTATATCCGTATGCAAGTAGAGTTGTAGATGTGGAGAAACTGCTTAGTTCTAAAATGGCTTCTCTGTCGAAACCGGAATTTGAAGCATTTTTGCGCCCTGTATTTAAAGAAGACGAAATGAAATTAATTATTGTAGGTGCTGCTCTTGGAGGAATAGCAGCCTTGCTGCAATATTTGATATTCTTTTTATAATAAATTAACTTAAAAACCATAACTAAACCATTATGAAATTTTCTTTTATTCTTATTTTTTTAGTATTTCCGCTATTACTTCTTGCTCAGCCCAAAGCTCCTATAAAATGGAAAAAAATATCGATGGACGAAATGAACA
>JALWNR010000131.1 GCA_027083715.1 Bacteroidales bacterium | reverse complement strand
TAGTATTAGTAGTTATCGGCGTGATTTTCGTAATTAGTCTGATCAGTAAAATTTTCTATACGTTACAGCCCGGAGAAAAAGGAATTGTCTTTTATCCGTTGAGTAACAAACTTGATAAAGAAAATATTATAGGTGCAGGACTGCATGTAATAGCTCCTTGGAACAGCATGATTATTTATGATGTTCGCGAGCAAAAAATAGACGAAACTATGGATATTCTGGATAAAAACGGATTAGCCGTTCATGTGGATATTTCTGTTCGTTTTAATCCGATGTATAATAAAATTGGAGAAATTCACGAGCGTTTTGGAGTTAACTATGTAAACAAACTGGTTATTCCCGAAGTTCGATCGGAAGTACGTAAAGTTATGGGACGTTATACCTCGGAAGAAATTTACTCGACAAAACGTACCGAAGTAGAAGCAGAAATTGTAAAAGAAACAGAACGTGTACTAATGAATCCAAAAAATAATATTGAATTGAAAGCAATATTAATTCGCTCTATTAAAATTCCTGAAAAAATTAAAGCGGCTATTGAAAAGAAAATTCAGGCAAAACAAGAAGCTCTTGCTTACCGTTTCATCCTTGAAAAAGAAAAAGCTGAGGCTGACAGAAAAAGAATTGAAGCAGAAGGGGAAGCCAACGCCAATAAAATTATTAACAGCAGTTTAACAAGAGAGTTATTACAAATGCGTGGTATTGAAGCTACCATTAAATTATCTCAATCGCAAAATGCAAAAGTAATTGTAATCGGAAGTGGTAGTGATGGGTTACCCTTAATTTTAGGTAATCAATAAAAATTTGCAACATTTTTAGCATTCAATTTGTCTTATATAAAAAAGTTTATCCGGATTTAGTACCGGATAGGCTTTTTATGCAATAGCGAAAAAATACTCGAATGAACACAAACCAAAACATAAACAAAAAACTATTTATTGAACAAAAACTCATTCTTGATGAGTTAAATGCCATTGTTTATGTTGTTGATTTGGATGATTACAGAGTTATTTATCTAAATAAATATGCCCGTGAAATTTATGGGGATATAAACGGGAAAAAATGCTGGCAAACAATAAAAGACCTGACAGCCCCTTGCCAGGATTGCAACAAAGATTTTTTTATCGGGAATAATATCACAGAAATCTCATACAGAGATGAACTAAACCTTGTTAATGACCGATGGTATGAAGCAAATGATAAAATAATTCGTTGGTCAAACGGAAAACTGGTACGATTGCACATCGCCTATGATATTACCGAACGTAAAAACGATGAAATCAAATTAAAATCTTTATTTAAACAGCAGGAACTTTTTTCAAAAATTGCACTTACTTTTAATCAAGAAAAAACATTTGCAGATAAAGTTAAAGATGTTTTACGCATCATTGGTTTATTTGTTAATACCGGAAGAGTTTCACTTTTTGAGAATAATTTAAAAAACACTAAAACAAGTTTAACTTATGAATGGTGTAACCACCATATTAAATGTAAAATAGACAAAATTGAACCAATTCATTTGAATGAAGCAGATCCTTTATTTAATAAAATAC
>JALWNR010000130.1 GCA_027083715.1 Bacteroidales bacterium | reverse complement strand
GTTGCCCCTGCGGCAATTACCGCTTCAACAACACGTGCAAGGTATTCATTTTCAGTACGTCCGGCATCTTCAGCATAAAACTCTACATCTTCCACAAATCTTTTGGCATATTTTACGGCTGCAATAGCCCGCTCAATAATTTCATCAGGATTTGAACGAAGTTTGTTGTAAATATGGTAATAGGATGTTCCAATACCGGTATGAATTCTTCCGCGTTTGGCATGTTTTAGTGCTTCGGCAGCCACTTCAATATCTTTTTCAACAGCACGTGTTAATGCACAAATGGTTGGATTTTTTATCACTTTTGAAATTTCAACTACAGAGTTAAAATCGCCGGGACTTGAAATAGGAAAACCGGCTTCGATAATATCAACACCAAGCACTTCGAGAGCCTTTGCCACTTCAATTTTCTCCAAAGTGTTCAACTGGCAACCGGGAACTTGTTCGCCGTCGCGCAATGTGGTGTCAAAAACATATACTCTGTCTTCCATCATAAAAGATTTTAAATTTTCATTAGATTTGCAGGACAATTTTACGAACAAAGAATTTTCTAGTGAAACCAATATTTTATAATATTACTGTCTTTAAATTATGTTTTTAAGCACGTTATTGACAATAATTTACTAAAAATCAACATATTATTATCTCTAAAAATTAGAAAAAATTACGATGTCTAAAAATAATACGGATCATTTATATCAATTAATAAAATCGCTTACTGCGGCTGAGAAAAGATATTTTAAAGTATTTGTAAGCAAAGGAAAAAGTAAAGAGGAAGCAAAATTTATCAAACTGTTCAATCTGATTGATAAATATCAGGATTATGATGAAGCACGTATTCTGGAAGCTGAAAAATCCATTAAACCGGCTCAGATATCTAACCTGAAAGCTCATTTGTACCGACAGATTTTACAAAGCCTTGCCAATTACAATCCAGATGATGATATTGAGATAAAAATAAGGGAATTGTTAATTTATGCTAATTTACTCTACAACAAATCATTAATTGATCAGTGCTGGAAAATTTTAGAAAAAACACGCCAAATGGCGGAAAATTACGATAAAGTGTTGCTGTTGTTTGAAGTTCTTGAGTTTGAGAAAAAACTGCTTACAAAATCTATCCGTACGGATATTATGGACAGTGTTTTGAAATTGGTTAACGAGACAGAACAGCTGGCAAAACGCATCCGTAATACACGAATTTTTCAAAATCTGACCATAAAACTTTACTCTTTTTATTTGCAGATTGGTTTTATACGTAATGCTGCTGATTTTGAACGTGCCACGCAATTCCTGTATTCATCACTTCCTGCTTTTGATGAGGATAAATTAACTTTTAACGAAAAAATGTTTTTGTATCATTCGTTTACCGGATATTACTTTTTTATTCAGGATAATGAGCGGGGCTATCAATATGCAAAAAAATGGTATCGTCTGTTTGAAGAACATCCTGAAAAAGTGGTTCCGAAAATTGAGTATTATATAAAGGCGTTTAATAATCTGCTGGCAGCACAATTTAAATTACTCCGGCTGAGTGAATTTGAAGAATATTCAAAAAAATTTGAAAATATTCCTAATATAAAAGGGTTAAAATCGACTTTTAATATAGAACGACAAATTTTTAAATATTCATCCATTCATAAAATTAACAAATATTTTATGCTGGGTGAGTTTACCGAAGGAACAAAAATTATCCCCGGAATTGCCGAAGGTTTGAAAAAATATGAAGCAAGTCTTGATACGCATAGTTTGACTATTTTTTATTACAAATTTGCTTGCATGTATTTTGGCGATGAAGATTATCAAAAAAGTATTTTTTGGCTGAACAAAATTATTAATGCTAAGGATGTGAATATTCGTTCGGATATTCATGGTTTTGCCCGTATATTAAATTTAATCAGCCATTGGGAATTAGGTGATAATGAGTTGATTGATTATCATATACGCTCCACATACCGTTATCTGACCAAAAAATCGGATTTTCATCTTTATCAGCAATATATTTTAAAGTTTTTACGCAAATTGGCTAAAATTTTGCCCGAAGAACTCAAACAAGCATTTATTGATTTGAAAAAAGATTTATTGCCTTTACGAAACAATGCTTATGAAAAACGTGCTTTCCTCTATTTTGACATTATTTCGTGGCTGGAGAGTAAGATTGAAAATCGCTCAAATCAGGAGATTATCAGGGAAAAGGCTATAAAAAGAATTCAGCTTAGCGAAAAAAGTTAAACTATAGGTCGCCTATGGAAATATTTTATAAATTAGTTGCTTGAATCTTCCTACATTCATTTCGTAAAGAAAAAGATTATCAATAAATAAAAATCCTGTATCTTTAACAATTAAAATTTTTAGTATTTCGTTATCTTAAAGTATTATTCGTATTGTTCATGTTTCTAAGATTAAAAATATATTTCATTACCATATTCCTGTTTTTGCAAGTAGCAGAAATAAAAGCCCAAAGGTTTAAATTCAGTACTGATACTGCATATCTGAACGAATTACAGGTGTTTTTACAAAAATCTTATAAAAAAGAGCTTACAGATGCTGCTTTTATGACTTTTTCCGGTTTATGGAACTCCGGCAAATTAAATTTGAAACAGAAAGAACTGATTCTTCAGCTATCCAACAATATGTTGAAGAAACGTTCCAACCCATATCCTCATTTTTATGATTTTATCACATTGTATAACAGTCTGTTAAACAATGATCGGCAGTTGTCGAATCTGAGTAAATGGACAAAAGCTCTGGAATTTTACAGCCGGCAAAAAAACTATAATGCAGTAAAAATAAATCGTTTAATCAATTCAGTACATTTGTTTGTTGACAGCCTTAGCTTTTTTGAAAATCGGGCAGTAGTCTGGAAATATGATTCGCAGGATTACAAAATTGTGTTTAATGAATCAGAAGGACTACGTATTGATTTTAGCAAAACAAACCTGATTTGTTATTCAAAAAAAGACAGTTTTTATGTTTACAACACAAAAGGACAGTATTATCCGACAAATAACTCATGGAAAGGAACAGGCGGTAAAATCAGTTGGGAAAGAGCAAATTTTTCAAAAGACAGTGTTTATGCAATGCTTTCCGACTACCGTATGAGTTTTACAAAACCCGAACTTAAAGCAGACAGCGTAGAATTTACCAATAAATACTATTTTAAAGGAAAAATATTAGGTTGGTTACATGAGCGAATAGTTGCCGGTGCAACCGGTGAAAAAGCCAGTTATCCTCAATTTAATTCATACGAATTACGTGTTGACCTACCCAATGTAGTAAAAAATGTTGATTATACAGGTGGTTTTTTTATGCGTGGAGCAAAGTTTATAGGTACAGGAGATGAGCAAGAAAAAGCAATAGTTCAATTTAGAAATGGAAATGAATTACGAGCAAGAGCTGAAGCAACTTCTTTTTCGTTCAGTAAGAAAAGAATTGCTGCCAGTAATGCTACAGTAGCTTTATACGTTCAAGATGATTCGATATATACACCGGATATCGACATAAGCTTTCTGATTGATACACAGATGGTTGTATTAACAAACAGTCGTTTGAATGAAATTCAAAGTGTTTTTATTGACACCTATCATGACTTGGATATTAATGTTCGGCAAATATCTTTTGCTTTACGCGATACAATAATTACTTTCCGAAGTTTACCGGCTTCTACCTATCATACAGCAGTATTTCGTTCATATAATTTTTTTACCCTTGATGAATATAATCGTCTGGCTCTTATGGATAATATTCATCCATTGGAAGCCATTAACGGAATGGTAAAAAAAGGCATGTTTATTTTTGGTCCTATTCAATTAGCTGCTTATTTAGAAAAAGATGTAAAATACACTCGTCAATTAATGATTATACTGGCAAAAAAAGGATTTATTCATTATGATTATAATGCACAAGTTGCATATGCCGAACAAAAACTGTTTGACTATGTAGAAGCGCGCCATAGACTAAAAGATTACGATGAAATTGAAATCACCTCAAACCCTAAAAAAATAATTAATGCAGAATTAAATATTAATACGGGCATTTTAAGCATTTACGGAGTAAAACCCTTTGCTTTGAGTAATAATCGTAGAGTAGGTATTTTACCCAAAGGCGGGATTGTTCGAGTAAAAGAAAATATGGAAATAGATTTTGATGGAAGACTTAAAGCCGGCTTGGCAGATATGTATGGACAAGGGATGACTTTCTATTACGATAGTTTTATGGTAAATCTTCAACAAATAGATTCTTTGAAACTTCATTACAGAAGTGATAAAAAAAATGAGGACAGCTTATATGTTTATTCTCCTGTTGCATCAGTTGTAGAAAATTTATCAGGAATACTTAGAATAGATATGAGTGAAAACAAATCAGGAAACATTACTTTTCCTGAATATCCGATTTTAGAGAACAGAGATACTGCCTATGTTTTTTACGATAAAAACAATCAGCAAGATACGGTTTATAAAAGAGATAAAGTACAATTTATTGCCTATCCGTTTGTTTTAGACAGTTTAAATACCATTACAAGCAAAAATGTTAATATTCACGGGATGTTTAAATCAGGAGGAATTTTTCCAGATTTTGAGGAAAATTTAACCGTTCAGCCAGATTCTTCCTTAGGCTTTGTACATCATTTAGATTCAGCAGCAGCTCCTTTATTTAACGGTTTAGGGTATTATGAAAATACCATAACATTGAATAATAAAGGATTAAAGGGTAACGGAAAAATACATTTTTTAAATGCACATATTTATTCTGATGAATTTATTTTCTTTCCTGATTCTATGAATACATACACCAGCCGGTTGGAAATGGATAAACAAATGGGCGATTCTGTTTCAACAGAATATCCGCTTGCTTATGCAGACTCTACTTATATACACTGGGAGCCAACACGCGATCAGATGCTAATTTCAAGCATAGACACCATTCAAATGTATGATGATATAGCTAAATTTACAGGAACTTTGGAATTAAGACCTGATATCTTAGCCGGAAAGGGAGCCCTTACTTTTAAAAATGCTTATTTAAATTCAAATTCGTTTACTTTTAATGCAGAAAAGTTTAAAACTGATACTTCTGATTTTAATCTCCAAGCAGATGAGTTTGGAAGGATACCGCTCCTGACACATAATGTGGCTGCAAATGTTGATTTTTCAAATAATATCGGATTATTTACATCCATCGGAGAGAGTTCTTATATTGATTTTCCTGATAATCAATATTTGTGTTATATGAATTTTTTTACATGGTACATGGGTGTTGATTTAATTGATATTGGTACGTTGGAGCGTTTAAAAACCGATTCATTAGTAACAAATATTACTGAACTTGAAGCATTAACCAGCAAATATCAAATCTATTCAGAGACTGATTATCAAGTTTCATTAGAAGATACAACCTTCTCACAAGAGGAGCTAATGGCTAGTTCTAAATTTATTTCAACTCGACAAGGTCAAGACTCATTGAGTTTTATTGCGCGAACATCATCATACAATATTGAAAATCATTTAATAACAGCCAAAGGGGTGAAATTAATAAAGGTTGCTGATGCACATATTTATCCGGATGCACCTGTATTTATTGAAAAAAAAGCTAATATCCGTCCTTTTAACAATGCCCGGATTGTTGCTACCACAAGTTCCCGCTATCATAAATTTTATTCGGCTACGGTAAAAATATATAGTGCCCAAAAATATGGTGCTTCTGCGGATTATGAGTATTATGATCGAACAGACAGTATGTCGATTATTCATTTTGATACCATTTATGTAGATAAAAATTTGCAAAGTATTGCTTTTGGAAAAATTGCAGCCAAAGATAAATTTAAATTAAGCCCCGAATTTTCTTATTATGGTAATGTAGAAATTGAAGCACAAAGAAAATTCTTAAATTTTGACGGATATTTAAAATTACACCATGATTGCGGACATCGCCTAGATAGTCTTTGGTTGGCTTTTCATACTGATATTAATCCGGACAGTATTATCATTCCATTGCCGGAGGTGCCAAAAGATAGAAACAAACGAAAGCTATATGCGGCTATTTTTAATACAAACGATTCAGTAGGAGTATATCCTGCATTTATGACCACCAGAAAAAAATTTGCAGATAAAACACTTTTTCAAGCAGGAGGTTTGCTTTATTACAACGATTCAACAGGATATTACGAAGTAATGGATTCTGCGAAATTTGTTAACAGAGAAAAGGAAGGAAACTACATGTCAATGCATAAAAGTTTATGTATAGCACTTGGAGAGGGTAAATTTACTTTTCCGCTGGATTTAGGTCAGGTAAAACTTAATTCAACAGGCAAATTTCGTTACAATATGGAATCTATGAAAATTGGTATGAATATAATGCTTGGAGTAGATTTTTATTTTAATGATGATGCCCTAAACTATATGGCAGATAAACTTAATCAGTCTTATGAATTGGAAGCCGTAGATGTAACGGATAAGGATTATCAAACCGCTTTTAAAGAATTAGTGGGTTTAGATAAATCCAAAAGTATGATGAATGATATTGCATTAATGGGAGGTTTTACCTCATTACCCAAAGAAATGGATAAAGCAATATTCTTTTCTGATGTAGAAATGGTTTGGAATAGGGTTCGTAAATCATTCTTATCAAAAGGAAAAATCGGGATTGGTAGTATTAAAGGAAATTCAATTAATAAAATGGTTGATGGATATATTGAATTAGCTCCTCGCCGCACCGGAGATATTATCAATATTTATATTGCTTTAAATAAAAAAGACTGGTTCTTTTTTACTTATACTCGCGGAACCATGAAAAGCATCTCTTCGTACGACGATTTTAATGATTATATAGTTAATTTAAAAGATAAAGAGCGTAAACCACCTGTGAAAGATGAAGATAATCCCTATATGTTTTTTCCGGGAAGTGAACGCTCAAAAGACAATTTTCTTAGCCAAATTAACATTGCTTTAAGTACCAAAGAAGAAACCGGAGATTTTAATAACAATAATCAAATAGAAAGTTCTGCCGATAATGAAGAAGTAGAAACAGAAACCGAAGAATATGAAGAAGAAATAGAAGAAGAAACTGAACCGGAAATTATGCTTGAAGAAACTGAAAATATAGAGGAGCAAACTTTAGAAGAAAATAGTGAAAATATACAGGAAAAAAATCAAGAAGAACTTTTGGAAGAAAATACAGAGGAAAATAATGAGGAACTCCTCGAAGAAAATGCAGAAGAGTTTAATCAGGAAGAACTCCTTGAAAAAAATGTAGAAGAGCTTAATCAGGAAC
>JALWNR010000129.1 GCA_027083715.1 Bacteroidales bacterium | reverse complement strand
GAAACCCTGTGAATGATGCACGTGCAATGGCTAAAAAACTACAATCAATTGGATTTAATGTAATGATTTATACTGATTTAAGCTATCAGGATATGAAGAAAAAAATTCGTGAATTTGGTGATAAATTAACAGAGCAGAAAGGTGTGGGTTTGTTTTATTACGCAGGACATGGCGTTCAAGTAAGTGGAGAAAATTACCTCATTCCGGTTGATGCTCATATAAAAAACTATCAAGACATTGAAGAGCAAGCCGTTAATCTTAGCCGAGTTACAGGAGAAATGGCTTATGCACAAAATGAGTTAAACATAATTATTTTGGATGCCTGCCGCAATAATCCGTTTGAAGGGATGGGTGGCAGTAGCGGAAAAGGTTTAGCCGGCACATCTGCCCCTTCGGGAACTTTTATTGCTTACGCAACTGCTCCCGGCTCAGTAGCCGCTGATGGCTCAGGAAAAAATGGATTATATACCCAAGAACTTTTAAAAGTAATTGACATTAGAGGTAAAAAAATAGAAGATATTTTTAAAATGGTCAGAAGAAGTGTTTATGAGCTTTCAAACAAAAAACAAACACCTTGGGAAAATTCTTCAATTTTTGATGATTTTTATTTTCTAAAAAACTAATTTAATAATTAAGCTATGAAAAAACTATCCTTTATATTTATATTTTTTGCTTTTACAATATTAAGTTTTGCACAAGTAGAAGATAATCCGGGTACGGGTTTAAAGTTTAATGATGAACAATACGAGCAAGATTTAATGAAGGCTCCTCTTACGCGAAGCCTTTATGGTGCTAGTTTACCCACCTCCGCATCATTAAAACAATGGACACCTACCCCTAAAAGTCAAGGACAGTATGGAACCTGTGTCGGTTGGTCATCGGCTTATTGTGCTTTTACAATTATTGAAGCTAAAAAGAACGGTTGGACAGATAAAGCAACTATTGATGCCAATACTTTTTCTCCGCTATTTGTTTATACACAAATTAAAACTCCCACAGATCTTTCATGTAAATTAGGAACATATATTAGTGATGCATTGGATATTATGAAAACTAAAGGGAATGTAAAACTTTCCAATATGAATGTAATGTGCGCAAATTCAATACCTAATACCTTATTCTCAGAAGCATCAAAATATAAAATTTTGGATTATGCCAAATTATTCGATTTATATGACTCGGATAATTTCAAAGTAGATGCTGTTAAAAAAAGTCTTTCGCAAGAGAAACCGGTAATTATCGGAATGAAAATACCCAAATCATTTAATACGGCAAAAAATTACTGGGTGCCAAATGAAAATCCGGCAGGAAATTATGGCGGACATGCAATGTGTGTAATTGGCTATGATGACAACAAATACGGGGGTGCTTTTGAGTTACAAAATAGTTGGGGAACATGGTGGGGAAATAACGGATATATTTGGATAAAATACGATGATTTTAAAAAATGGGTGAAATATGCCTATGAAATGATTGAAACGCCCAAAAAAACAAGTAACTCATATGTAAACCTTGCAGGAAGCGTAAAATTACTCCAATCCAATGGACAAGAAATGAATGCTCAATTTGTAAACGGGTATTATAAAATGAATAATGCTTATAAATCAGGTACAAAGTTTAGAATCTACATTTCAAATAATGAACCGGCTTTTGTTTATGCTTTTGGTTCGGATGCCACTTTAAAAGTTTTTCCGGTATTTCCACATAAACCAAATATTAGTCCTGCATTAAATTATAAACAAAATGATGTAGCAATTCCTGACGAGCAGCACTATATTGAAATGGACAATACTATAGGAACTGATTACCTGGTTATTGTATATTCAATAGAGCCAATTGATATTCAGCAAGTTTATCGAGACATTGAGCGTACATCCGGTGATTTTATATCACGAGTAAAAAATGTTTTAGCGAGTAAATTAGTTCGTTCAAATGAAGTAAATTTTCAAAATTCGACCATTTCATTTACAGCTAAGACTAAAAATAAGTCGGCAGTAGCAATGATTATAGAAACCAAACATGTAAAGTAAAAGTATTCTTAATTTGTATAATTACCTCCGGTGAGGGTTAAGTCATAGCCGTGAACTTAAAACTTATATCCCAAAGTAAAATAAAATTGTCTGCCATAGCCTAATGTGCCTCTGTCAGCCCATGCATTATTTCTGGGAAATGTAGGATATAAAATTTGTTGATCAAATAAGTTACTAATATTTGCATTGAAGTAAAAGTTTTTTAGATATTCGGCTTGCCAGCGAAAATTAAAATCAATAGTAGTATAAGCGGGAACATCATCTGCTGTTCTGCCAATGTATTCTCCGGTTGGATTACCATTATTATCAAAAACAGGTTTGGTGTCAAAATAAGGTTTCATACTTGAGGTATAATATCCTATTACTGAAATAATATAGGCATCCTTTAAATTATAATGAGCTTTTAAGTTAAGTATTAATTTGGGCGAATAAGAACCATCGGTATTAAAAGAAATATCTTTGGAGTTTTGAAAAGTACCACTAAAATTAATTATGAAATCTTCAAGTAAAATTGACTTAATACTTACTTCGAGCCCTTTTGTCCTCATGTAACCGGTATTAGTCCACCATGCACGTAGAATATCATTAACAATTTCATTACGTTCAACCAAAAGGTTTTTTAAATTATTCAGGTAAAAACTTACATTAAAACTAAACTTTCTAGATATAAACGAAAAATAATTAAGTTCATAAGTTTCAATAAATTCGGCTTGGCTAAAACTGTTTTTTTCTCCTTTGGATATATCGCTTACATCGTCTGAAATAACGGAAACATCGGGTCTTTTAAGTGCCTGTCCATACAAAATTTTCAGAATATTATGATTATTGAAGTTATAAATTACAGCGGCACGCGGCAGGGCAATAACGTTTTGTGTAGGGTAATATCCCTTATAATGTCGTTTCAAGGAATCAGGTATAGACAAGCCTTTATCAAATTCTAAATCTACACCGTAGCCATAGGATTTTTCAAAACGAACACCTGCTAATAGATCTAATTTATCAATTGGTTTATAGCTAATTTGAGTAAAGCCAGAACCAACAACTGCTTGGTCTCCCGATTTTAATATCTGAAAATACATATTCTGAGCTCCGGCACTGGGTACATCTCCCTCATTCAAATTTTCAAACATATTTTCGTATTGAACACCCAATGTAATATCAAGCGGCTTAACCGGTTTCCAGAAAAAATTAGCTTCACTTTCAAATTCGGCAATATTGTAAATATCATAACCTGCGAAACCTTCAAATAATAAATGATAAGCATAATGCCTGTAATATCTTGAATAACGTGATTTTACACTAAAACTATATTTATCGGAAAATGAGTGTTCATAAGCAAGTTGAGTAGTCATGTTTCGGCTAATAAATTCAGAACCTTCATCAATAGAGGGATAGTAATAATAATGTTTATTTTTGGCTTCATCATAAAATACATTAAAAGTAAAACCACGATACCCGCCCGTAAGGTTCAAGAAAAAATTATTTTTATTTAAAAAATTTTTAGTTCTTCTGGCATAATCTGGTAAATTTAATCCGTCGTTATCAGGTCCGCCAAATAGCGGTTCATTCATTTTTTCAGGGCGTTTCATCATTGAGGCAAGCGGAGCATCCAAGCCATCGGATTGAATATAGGCAATATCAAGATTTAACTTAAGATCTTTTTGTTGTGCCGAAAGTTTAATTGCAGAATTCAAGGTATTCCAAGTTCCATATGAAAAATTAACATTATTATTATAATCTTTAAGAGCATCTTCTTTTTCGGTTATAATATTTATTACACCAAAAAAAGCATTGTTTGTGTACATTACAGCCATAGGTCCACGAATTACTTCAATTTTTTCAATACTTTCAACAGGTATTTGATAAAATTTAAGAATATTCTCATCCATAATTTTTGTTCCATTAACCATTATAATGAAATTATTTCCTTTTCCTTTGGCATAACCTCTAACTCCATATATATCAATACCTAAATTACTCATGGCATAATAGCCGGGAATATTGTTTAATATAGTTCGCAAATCATGGTAGCCCCAATGCTCAATTTCTTTACGGGTTATAACAACAGCACTTGCCGGAATTTCGGCAATAGTTTGTTCTTGTTTTCCGGCTGCAACAATAGGAATTTTAATAAGATCTTCAAACGACAAGCTGTACAAACTGTCTTCTGTTTGGCTTATAGCACTATTGCTAAATAAAAGAAAAAGCAAAATAATAATCACCAAATTATGTTTGCGAACATGATAAGTTTGAAACATAAGATACAAAATTGAATGAAACAACATGTGTAGTGTAAAGTTAACGAAAATTAGCTAAAAAGTCAAAGTTTTCATTTCAATTATGTCAATACATTGTCAATTGTCTTTTAATTCGTTCTTCCAGCGAAATAAATGATTCTGTTCGTGAAATGCCTTTAATTTCCTGTATTTTATCAGCAATTATCTCTTTTAAATGGTCAGTATCTTTGGTAATAATTTTAACAAATATCGAATAATTACCAGTTGTATAATGACATTCTACTATTTCGGGAATTTTTTCCAATTCAATCATTACACTTTTAAAATAGGAGGCTTTTTCCAAAAACACACCCATAAAAGCACAGGTTGAATAACCCACTTTACGATAATTAACAATAAATTCAGAGCCTGAAATAATACCATGATCAAACATTCGCTGAATGCGTTGATGAACTGCTGCACCCGACACTTTACAGGCACGTGCTACTTCTAAATAAGGTATTCGAGCATTTTTCGAGATTAGGGCAAGTATTTTTCTATCTAATTCGTCTATCTGATAATTTGTATTCATAAATGTTGCGTAATGTGAATTTTAAATAAATTACAACTATTAAATTGTAAATTTAAACAATAGATAATTTACAATTTATAAGCAAATTTAAATATTGAATAGCTAAATATCAAAATTATTTTTATTTGCCGCATAGAACTTCTGTTAAAATCAAAGAGGGTAGATATTTTACCTGTCTATAATAGCCAAACCCTTTGTGATTATTATTAAACATGAGTATTTTATCAAGCTTATAATGTTTCTGTCCTGAAACACCCTGTGCTTATAATTCTATAAGGGAACAGTAATAAGAGGTTTGTAAATAGGTCCCAAAGGTTTTAATATACTTTGGTAAAGAATTATATCTTTTACTTTGTGATTTTGAAAATGAGTGTGAGAATAAGTATGAATTAAATCGTTTAAGACACTTTGATTACGAATATTTTTTACTCTGGCTAATGTTATATGTGCTCTAAACGGGCGGCTTTCTGCCTTAAATCCTAAACCGGCAAGCTGATTATTTAATTGAATGGATAGCGTATTTAGAACCTCTTCTGTGTCCTCAACACCCAACCATATAACTTTTGCATGACCTGATGAAGAAAACCTACCTAAACCTTTTATTACAATCTCAAAAGGGTTAAAGTCTTTAGCCACATGCTGCACAATAGCTGCTATTTCAGGAATAAGAACTTCATCTGTATCACCCAAAAACTTTAAGGTGAAATGAAAATTGTGCAAAGAAACCCAATTTATACGTTCTTTATTAAGCCTTTGCTTTAACTTTTGGCTTAGCTCAATTATATCTGTCAATACAGGAATATGAACAGCTATAAATAATCTTTTTGACATAAGTAAATTAAAATTACTTTGTGAAAATAATAATTGCGCCGGAACTATACAATGAAGGCGCAATTATTATTTTTTTTTTAAAGCTGTCAGATTAAACGATTTTTACTGGCATATTCCAGCAAATCATCTTTGTGGTTAAAATTCATTTTTCGATAAATGCTGTTTTTATGATAACGCACTTTATCTACTGACCACTCAAGAAGCTCAGCTATCTCAATCTGCTTAAAGCCTTTGGCAATAAGTTTAAACAAAGTTATTTCGGTTTGACTGAGGACACTTTGCAACAACAATTTATTAAACTGACCTGTATTGTTATTGTACATGGTTCTCAAACGCATAAACTCTTCTTTGCCAATCAAACTTATTAGCAAATCACGTGCATAGCGAACACGTTCTTTTCTGGATTCATCTTTAAAACTGTAAATTTTAACAGCCATTTCGTTTTCAACAATACTAGAAAAACCTTCAAACTCATTAACTACAACAAGTTTTTCCGATTTAGGTTTTTTGGCGTGTATTGTTCTTAACATAAATAAATTTTGATTTAATAGGGGGTTCATGTTAATTTAATTAATTATTACACAGGCTAAAAGTAAAAAACTTTTTCTTTTTTTCAATTTATAAAACGCAAATATGCTAATAAAATTATCAACATATTAACAACTTGCAAAAACAGTGTAATATATTATTAAACAAATAATTATATAAATTTACATTATTAAAACTATACTTTACAAAAATTTCAGTTTTCAAAATACACGGATATACATAAAATCACCTTTTAAACTTTTTTAACATTCATTTATCTGTATTTTTACCGTTTAACAAAAGGTTTTTTCTATATTTGTATTCAAACTTAAAAATTTTACCATGAACAATATTAAATATTTTTTACTATTGATTTTTTTAATTCCGGTAAATTTTGCTTTTGCTCAAGATGATGATAATTATGATCCGGCAAGCTTTATGCCCAATCAAACTAATAGTTCCGATTTAAAGTTTACTGAGAATACTAAATCAAAAGATTTTTCAAAATGGACATACAGTTTGAATATGGGTACCAGTTTTTCTACCGGTACTTTTGGCTCATTTTTAGATATTTATACTGCCCCGCAAATAAATTATAATTTTTCTCCAAAATGGCAACTCTCAACAGGTTTGCTTATTATGAACTCTACCTTATTGAATAGTTCCGATGATGGAAAATCAATAAACCAAACACGGGCATATATTATGAATAGAATTAGTTATCAAGCAAATGAAAAGTTAAGAATAAGCGGTGAAATTTTATATGGAATGAATCAATCGCCCTATGGCAATTTGGGAACTAAAAAAGCGGAGTATTATATAAATTTTGATGCACAATATAAAATTAACGACAGTTTTTCAATTGGTTTACGCGTTTCAGGTACAAATATGAATAACCCATATGGATATAATAATCCTTTCTATTCCGGTTTTTCACCGGCTACACCCTTGTATCGTTCTCCTTTTGACTATTAAATTTGACTAAATAAAATTTTACATGTAAAATAAAAAAAGCTTTACATCACTTATGATGTAAAGCTTTTTTTCTAACCGGACTTGCAAACACTATATTTTCCCTGAACGTATC
>JALWNR010000128.1 GCA_027083715.1 Bacteroidales bacterium | reverse complement strand
GATTTATAATAATCTCCCGATTATTTATCTGCATAAATTCTTTAAGAAATTCGTTTTTTAAATCTGATATTTCCATAATTATTGTCTGTTTCAACAAAGATAATCCAAATTCTATTAACTTATACTAAATCAATTTGAAAATTATTTTCTCAACATCATATATACCGGAAAATGATCACTTATTCCTCCATAGTAATTGGGTCCGCCATAGGTTTTAGATGGTGTAAATTGTCCTGTTTTTACATTGTCGTACATCATCCATCGTTTCTTGAAAATCATGGCACCATCAGGGCTTACTCTGTATCCTTTTTTTGTATTTAGCAATGTTTGCGAAACAATTACATTATCCAACATGTTCCAGTTTCCGCGAAAATTATAAGTACCCTCACCGTTGATTGCTTTATCAAACATTAAGTTATACAGTTCGTAAATGTTTTTGGTATGTAAATTATTGGTTGCATTCAGCACCTTATGGATGCTCTTATTGGTTGGTTCGTCGTTAAAATCACCCACAATAATAATTTTTGCTTTTTTATCTTTAGATAAAAGTGAATCAACTTTTGAGCGCAGCACTTGGGCGATATACACCCTTTTGGGCTCTGATTCTGCCTGACCCTCACGCCTTGAGCTCCAGTGATTTACAAAAACATGTAAGTTTTCACCATTATTCATGTTTCCCTTAACGTAAAGTATGTCGCGGGTAGTAGTTTCCGGATCAAAATTAAAATGTATGCGGTATATTTGATGATTTATGTACTGAAAATCACTTTTGCGATAAAGCAAAGCTACATCAATGCCTCTTGCATCAGGGCTTTCTTCGTGTACAATGCCGTAATCGCCTTTTTTCAGAAAACGACTATGCGTTAAATCTTCTAAAACCGTTTTGTTTTCTATTTCGCAAAGTCCGACAAGTTCAGGCAGTTCATTAATATTGACGGAACTGATTACTCTGCCCAGATCATTAATTTTTTTATTGTATCTGCCGGTATTCCATTTTTTATCACTTTGCGGTAAAAATTGCTCGTCAATAGTATTAGGGTTATCAATGGTGTCGAATAAATTTTCGACATTGTAAAATACTACTGTAAAATTATTTTCTGCCTGATAATTTGCATTTTGCGAAAACGAAGAAACAGTAATTAATAATAGTAAGGAAGTGAAAAGTATAAATCTCATAAAATCTAAAATTAGTTTGAATGACAAAAGTAAAATATTTCAGGATATTTGTTACGAATTGCATAAAATATCCTTGATAAAATACTCCCGAAAATTATACATTTTGAAATAAATCAGTAAATTTGCCTGATAACTTAATATAAATCTAAAATTAATTAATATGGGAAAAGGAGATATTAAAACCAGAAGAGGGAAAATTACAAATGGTTCTTACGGCAAAAAAAGACCTAGAAAAAGTGTTAAAAAACAATCAGTTGCCAAGAAAGAGAAAAAATAAGAGTAGAGAGGCGGTCTTGTAAGGCTGCCTCTTTTGTTTGAGTATATTGTTTCTCAAATAAAAAAGACCACAGTTTAGTCTGTGGCCTTTCCCCAAAATCAATGTTTAACCCTAAAATTAACCTAATGTTTAATCACCTACACATTACCCTCTATCGTCTTAACACTTTTGCTTTGTTAATTTCACTTCAAAAATAGTACATAACAAAAAGATATAAAAACCTTAATCTGAAAATAAGGTAGATTAAGCACCTTTATATTGCATTAAGTGTTTCTATAACAAAATATTATACAGAACTGTTATTTTTATTAATACTGAATTAAAGCCATTAGATGACTATAGGAGTATTAACATGTTTTCTATTATTTAACCTGTAAATAATTGTTTTGACAGGTTTTTGGGCTTTGAATGTTTGGTGAGTAAAAAACGAAAACATGAAAGTGTGTATTTTGCTGTAAATCAAAAGGTAAAGCATAGGCATAGCACGCGGCAGGGATTGTAGCGGATAGCCCGCAAAAGCTAAGCAGAATGCAAAACACGGTAAAAAAGAGCGACCGGAAGGAAGCTCCTTTTTTGCCGATGCTTTTGCCTGCTTTGGCTTTGAGGACTATGAGCGAAAAGCCTGTAGCCGCCCTGAAAATTTTTATTTAGCTAATATTTTATTCCCATTCAATAGTTGCCGGCGGTTTAGAACTAATGTCGTAAACAACTCTGTTTATGCCTTTTACCTGATTAATGATTTTGTTTGATACTTCTGCCAGAAATTCATAAGGAAGATGCGACCAATCGGCTGTCATTCCATCGGTTGAACTTACTGCCCGAAGTGCAACCACTTGCTCATACGTACGCTCATCGCCCATTACACCAACCGATTGTATGGGTAACAAAATTGCACCTGCTTGCCATACCTTATCATACAGGTCTTTTTCTTTCATCAAAGAAATGTAAATATAATCTACTTCTTGCAAAATTCGTACTTTTTCAGGGGTAATATCACCCAAGATACGAATTGCGAGTCCGGGTCCGGGAAAAGGATGGCGATCCAGAATGAAATCAGGCATCTCCAAAGCACGCCCAACACGGCGAACTTCATCTTTAAATAGTAATCGTAGGGGTTCTACTATTTTCAGTTTCATAAAATCGGGTAATCCGCCAACATTGTGATGTGATTTTATGGTTGCCGAAGGTCCTTTTACCGATATGGATTCAATAACATCAGGATAAATAGTTCCTTGCGCCAACCACTTTACACCCTCTATATTATGTGCTTCTTCATCAAATACTTCGATAAATTCATTGCCAATAATTTTTCGTTTTGTCTCCGGATCCGATACTCCTTTTAATTTTGACAAAAACCGCTCTTTGGCATCTACTCCGTGAACATTTATACCTATTTTTTTGTAAGTTGCCAATACATCCTCGAATTCGCGATAACGTAATAATCCGTTATCTACAAAAATAGCATGAAGGTTTTCGCCTATTGCTCGATGAAGCAAAACAGCAGCTACCGAAGAATCTACCCCACCGGATAATCCCAGCACTACTTTATCATTGCCTAATTGCTGTTTTAATTGTGCAATGGTAGTTTCTACAAAAGAATCGGGTGTCCAGTCTTGTTTGCACCCACAAACATCTACAACAAAATTTTTCAGCATTTGTTTGCCTTCGGTTGTATGATACACCTCCGGATGAAATTGAATACCAAAGGTTTGTTCGCTTTCAATTTTATATGCTCCTACTTTTACATCTTTAGTACTTGCAATAACTTTATAATTTTCAGGAAGTTTTGCAATAGTATCACCATGCGACATCCATACTTGGGTATTGATTTTAATACCTTTGAAAAGCTCGTTCTCCTTATCAATGTATTCTAGGTTCGCGCGTCCATATTCGCGATATTTTGACGGAAGTACCTCTCCACCAGAATTTTGTGCAAGATACTGTGCTCCATAACAAACACCTAATAAAGGAAATTTTGCTTTAATATCAGATAAATCAGGAACTGGTGCATTATCATCGCGTACGGAAAACGGACTGCCTGACAAAATATATCCTTTGATGCTTTCATCATGCTTTGGGGGTTTATTGTAAGGATGAATTTCACAATATACATTAAGTTCGCGTACACGGCGGGCAATCAGTTGTGTATATTGTGAACCAAAATCAAGAATAATAATTTTTTCCTGCATAAAAATTTATATTAACGTTTTATTTAATTTGCCCTTTCAGGGCGTTGTTTATTTCGTTTTTATTTTCCTCAAGCGTTGCCTTGGAGCTGAATTAAATTGTCCTTTCAGGACATTTTATTGCATTAATAATTCTTTATCTCACAGTCTGAAAGGGCAAATTTATTATCTTTCAAATCGCTCCAGCTCAATTTTATACTCTTTCCCTTCAATAACGGCTTCGGTTTCAGAAAAAGTTTCTTTTGCTTCGTTTTCCAAAATATCCACATTTTTATATCTTGATGAAAAATGTCCGATTAAAAGTTTTTTTACACCTGCCATACGGGCAATTTCTGCAGCCTGCTTAGCCGTTGAATGTCCTGTTTCAATAGCTATATCAGTATTGTCCTCTGCAAAAGTTGCTTCATGATATAAAATATCAACATCTTTTATATATTTAATCAACTCCGGCATATATGCTGTATCAGAACAAAAAGCGTATGCTCTTTGTTTATACGGGGGCAAAGTTAAATCTTTGTTTGGGATTAATATATTATCATTTGCCAAATAATTTGCCCCTGATTTTATGGCATGAATATCTCTTAAATTTAAATTGTATTTTTGAATCAGCTCCTTTCTGATGTTTAATTCACGTGCTTTTTCTTTGAAAAGAAAACCATTAGCTGGCAATCTGTGTTTAAGCGGGAAAGTGCTCACCTTTATATTTTTGTCATCATAGAGTACAGTAGCCTGATTTTTTGGAATTTCATGAAAAACAAGTTCAAAGCCAAGCTTATTATTAGCAAACTGGCAGTTCAACAGTTTTTTAAGTTCAATATGTGCATAAATATGCAAAGGGATTTTTCTTCCCATCAGGGAAAAAGTAGATATTAGTCCGTAGAGTCCAAAATAATGATCTCCGTGTAGGTGGCTGATAAATATATGGTTAATTTTACCAAAACGCAGATGAAACCGTCTTAATTGAATTTGAGTACCTTCACCACAATCAATTAAAAAAAACCGCTCATTTGAATTAAATAAATGAGCGGTTGGAAAACGTTTGGAGGTAGGTAAAGCAGAACTACTTCCAAGTATGGTAACCGAAAATGTCATAAATAGCTTTTATCGTCATAAAAGTCTAATTACCTTTAGTCACTTCTTGTTCAATGTATTTTTCAGATTCTTCAAGAGTATCCTTAATATTCAAAACCGTATCTAATTGAGAAATAGTAATCAGACGTTCAACTGCAGTTTGTAGTCCTGTAAGTACAAAAGTTCCTTTTGAGTTTTTGCACAAACGATTAGCTACTAAAATAGCACTCAAACCTGATGAATCACAATATCTACAAGCGCTCAAATCAATTACCATATTTTTTTCACCGTTTCCGGCAATTAAAACAAGTTCTGATTTTAAAGCAGGGGCTATATTTGTATCCAGTTTCTCCGCTAACACTCTGATAACAGTGTGATTATCTTTTTTCTGAATATCATATTTTTTATTCTCATCCATGTTTTTGAAATATTAAGTCCACAATTCAAGACATAAAAATACAAATTGTAATTTAAAACTCCTAATTACTTTTCAGAATTTTTTTCATTACCTTCTAATTTGGATTTTAAAGCAGCCAAATCAGTAACATCACCTAAAGTAGTTTTCTCTAGATTAAGATTTACTTTTTTAGATTTTGAAGACTCTTTTTTGCTATCACCTTTCTTTTCTTCTTCCCAAGTTTTAGTATGAGAAAGAATAATTCGTTTGGCAGTTTTTGAAAATTCAATTACTTTAAAATCAAGTTTTTCGTCAACTTTTGCAGTAGTACCGTCTTGTTTTTGAATATGACGAGCTCCAGCAAAACCTTCAACACCATAAGGAAGCGCTACCAATACTCCTTTATCAATTTTTGTAGTAATGGTTCCTTCATGTACTGAACCCACTGTAAAGATAGTTTCAAACACATCCCAAGGATTTTCTTCCAATTGTTTATGTCCAAGACTTAAACGGCGATTTTCTTTATCAATCTCTAAAACAACTACTTCAATTTCATCACCAATTGCAATAAATTCGGCAGGATGTTTTACTTTTTTCGTCCAAGAAAGGTCTGAAATATGGATTAAACCATCAACACCTTCTTCAATTTCAACGAATACACCAAAATTAGTAAAATTGCGAACAATCGCTTTGTGCTTAGAACCAACAGGATATCTTTTTTCAATATCTTCCCATGGATCCGGTTTCAATTGCTTAATTCCTAATGACATTTTACGCTCTTCGCGGTCTAAGGTAAGAATAACGGCTTCTACCTCATCACCCACTTTTAAAAATTCTTGTGCGCTGCGTAAATGTTGTGACCAAGACATTTCTGATACGTGAATTAAACCCTCTACACCCGGAGCAATTTCAATGAATGCACCATAATCTGCCAATACTACAACTTTTCCTTTAACTTTATCACCCACTTTAAGGTTTTCATCCAATGAATCCCAAGGATGTGGAGTTAATTGTTTTAATCCAAGTGCAATACGTTTTTTAGCATCATCAAAGTCAAGGATAACCACATTTAATTTTTGATCTAATTCAACAATTTCTTCCGGATGAGAAACACGTCCCCAAGACAGGTCGGTAATATGGATAAGACCATCAACACCACCAAGGTCAATAAATACACCATATGAGGTAATATTTTTTACCGTACCTTCAAGTACCTGACCTTTCTCTAATTTAGCAATAATTTCTTTCTTTTGTTGTTCAAGTTCAGCTTCGATAAGGGCTTTATGCGAAACAACCACATTTTTAAATTCGTGGTTAATTTTAACCACTTTAAATTCCATGGTTTTCCCAACGTAAATATCGTAATCACGAATGGGTTTTACATCAATTTGTGAACCGGGTAGGAAGGCTTCAATTCCGAATACATCGACAATCATACCGCCTTTAGTTCTGCATTTGATGTAACCTTTAATCACTTCTTCTTTTTCAAGTGCCTCATTCACACGATCCCAAGATCTAAGAGCACGTGCTTTTTTGTGCGAAAGTACTAATTGTCCGTTTTTGTCTTCTTGACTTTCAACATAAACTTCTACTTTATCACCAACTTTCAAATCAGGGTTGTATCTAAATTCATTTAAAGGTACAATTCCTTCTGATTTGTAACCAATATTAACCACCACCTCACGGTTTGTAATATTGATAACAGTACCTTCAATGACTTCTTTTTCACTAATTGTAGATAATGTTCCGTCATAAAGTTCTTCGTACTTTTTTCTTTCGTCAGATGAGTAGCCATCATGACTTTTTTCAATACTGTCCCAATCAAAATCTTCTACACTTTGATTTTCAATTTCTTTTGTTTCAGTTTTTACTTCTGAAAGAGTTTCTTTTTCTGCTACTTCTTCTTTTTTCTCAGAGGTTTCTTCTAAAATCTCTTCTTTTTTTTCAATTTCTTGATTTTCAAGATTTTGAGTTTCTTCGATGTTTTTTTCTTTTTCGTCCATTTTGTTTATAAATCCTTTTAATTTAGTAAGTTAGACATTATGTATTGATTAAAATGAAAGCGCAAAGGTAAAGATAAATTTCAAAAATACAATATGTTGGATAATATTTATTTATGTACGTAATTCATATTTCATTTAAAATCAGCATGACATGCATGCTATAAGTAATACAAAACTTCATCTAGTTGTA
>JALWNR010000127.1 GCA_027083715.1 Bacteroidales bacterium | reverse complement strand
ATTTAAGAGAGTATCTAAATAGTTTTGATCTAGAGGAAATGAGTAGAAGTTTACAAAATTTTCCTGAAATTATTGATAAAATTAAAAGAAGTTAGATTAAATTTCAAATCGTTCGCCGATAGGAAGACATTTGAACGTTTATATTAGAAAACTTGTCCGATTGGAAGATTAGATAATATGTATGCCTGCCGATAGATTGAAAATTAGCCAATTTTTTAGAGGCAGGATATGTATAACTAATTATCTAATTTGTTGATGGTTGGACTATATCCAAACGAATAAGCAATAACCAATTCGAGATAGGAAAAATACGAATTAAATAATAACTAGGCAGATAAAATTTAAATAGAAAAGATAATGTTTCAAAACCTAAATCCTAAAATACTCATTATTGATGATATTGCAGAAAATATAAAAGTTGCTGCCAATGTCCTGAAAAAACAAAATTTTAACATTAGTTATGCTCAAAGTGGAAAAGCCGGTATTGCACGTGCAGAAAAGGTTCGTTTTGATTTAATCCTTTTAGATATAATGATGCCCGAAATGGACGGTTTTGAAGTTTGCCGACGATTAAAACACAATGAAAAAACCAAAGAAATTCCGGTAATATTTTTAACGGCAAAAGCTGATGAAGATAGCTTGCGTAAAGGTTTTGATGCAGGAGGAGTTGATTTTATTACTAAACCTTTTAAAGTAACAGAGTTAATTGCCAGAGTGAATACACATATTCAATTAAAATTTGTACAAGAACAATTAAGTAAAACAAATGAAGAAATCAGGCTGGCAAATGAAAATAAAGATAAATTATTATCCATTATTGCTCATGATTTACGTAATCCTTTTTCGGTTTTGATAACATTTTCAAAACTAATTATGGATTCTTACGAAGAGTTTTCAAAAGAGGATATCCTTACCTATATGAAGTCTTTTTATGATACCTCAAAACAAGGATTTAATCTGCTGGACAATTTGCTGAAATGGTCAAAATCACAAACGGGAAAAATGGAAATTATCCGCGAAAAGCTGGATATGAATGATTTAACAGAAGAAACAATTACTTTATTAAATTCGCAAGCACTCAATAAAAATATAAAACTTTACAATAATGTACCGAAAAACCTTTATGCTTTTGCTGATACTAATATGATTCTTACTGTTTTACGTAACTTAATAACTAATGCGATTAAATTTACCGATAAAGGTGGTAAAGTTGAAATTTTTGGAGAAATTAAGGATACACAAGTGATTATACAAGTTAAAGATACGGGTGTTGGAATAGCGGCAGATGATGTTCCTAAAATATTCAGAATTGATATTAAACACAGCACTTCGGGTACAGAAGGCGAACGAGGCACCGGCTTAGGAATTATTTTATGTAAAGAGTTTATTGAAAAAAATAATGGAACCCTGTCAGTTGAAAGTCAGCCGGGTAAAGGCAGTACTTTCTTTTTTAGTCTGCCCAAAGTACACTCATAACAGGAACATCAGGTTTTATATAACTTTAATTTTTCTTAAAAAAAAAGTCGATTTGAAAACCGACTTTACATATTTTTTAGAATAGTTT
>JALWNR010000126.1 GCA_027083715.1 Bacteroidales bacterium | reverse complement strand
ATGATTATTTTCATCATGCGGTTCCATGTGACCATAGAAATAATAAAAAATAATCACATGAAAAATATTTTAATAATAGAAGATACACCGGATGTAAGAGAAGAAATTTGTGATATTTTACAAATGGAAGGCTTTAATACCTACTCGGCAATTAACGGATTGGAGGGATTGGAATTAGCAAAACAAAAACTACCGGATTTGGTAGTAACCGATATTCTGATGCCTGTTATGGATGGTTATCAATTTTTTAAAGAATTAAAAAAATCTCCTGTAACTGAAAATATACCTGTGATTTTTCTTTCGGCAAAAGCTGCTCCCAGCGATATTCGTTATGGAATGAATTTAGGTGCCGATGATTATTTAACAAAACCTTTGAGCCCCGAAGATTTAATTATTTCGATAAATAACAAACTTCAAAAAGTAGAGAAAATTCAAAAAAAAATGGAGACTTTGCGTGCCAATATAAGTTACTTTTTACCGCATGAATTAAAAACTCCATTAAACGGTATTTTGGGTTTTGCAGAGTATTTAAAAGATAAAATTCCGGATATCACAAGAACTGAAATTTCAGAAATTGCCGGTTATATATATCAAAGCGGAATACGCTTGCAAAGAGTTGTTGAAAATTATGCAACTTTCTCTAATTTAAGTATCTGGGTAGAAGATCCTGAAAAAGCAAAAGATATAATTAATACCCCTTTCATTGAAACTAAAAAAATAATTCAAAAAATAGTAAAAGAAAAAATAAATAATGAATACAGAGAATCCGATTTGGAAATTGATATTAAAGATGAGGAAATCAAAATTGAAGAGAACTATTTTATAAAAATACTTGAAGAATTAATTGATAATGCGATTAAGTTTTCGGTTCCGGGCAATAAAATCAAAATATCTGCAAAAACAGAAGATAAGCAATATATATTAACAGTTTATAATTCAGGCTCAGGTATTACAGATGAGCAAATTGTTAATATTGGTGCTTTTATGCAGTTTAATCGTCAAAAAAATGAACAACAAGGGGTTGGACTGGGGCTTGCAATTGTACAATTAATTACCAAACTTTTTAATGCCAAATTGGAAATTAAAAGTAAGTTAGATGAGTATTTTTCTGTATCTGTTGTGTTTAATTTAAAATAAAAAGAATGCCAAAGAAAAAAATTCTAATAATTGATGATTTTGAACCTTTACTGGAAGAAGTAACCGAATTTTTAGCAATGGAAGGTTATGCATCATATTCGGCAAAGGATGGAGCAGAGGGTATTCAAATGGCTTTGCAACATGTTCCTGATTTGATAATTTGTGATATAGAGATGCCTAGACTTAATGGGTATGAAGTGTATAAGGCAATAGAGCAAATACCGACAATTTCTGATATCCCTTTTATTTTTTTAACTGCAAGAGCACAGCCGGAAGATTTTAGAACCGGTTTAAGGCTTGGTGCAGACGACTACTTAACAAAACCTTTTGAACTCAACGAATTAATGTTGACAATAGTAAAGCGTTTAGAGAAAAATGAAAAAATAAAACAATCCGGTGAAGAAAAATTTAAAGCCTTAATTAGTAAT
>JALWNR010000125.1 GCA_027083715.1 Bacteroidales bacterium | reverse complement strand
TCATACTTATTCCTGATTTAAAAAATACAAAAAATTTATCGCCGGAACAAATAAAAGAAAGAGAAGGTGCAATAATTTTGAAACAGATACAAAGTACTGATTTCTTAATACTTCTTGACGAAAAAGGTAATAGTTTAAACTCTTTAAAATTTGCCGGTTTTATCCAAAAGAAACAAGACACAGGCACTAAACAATTAAGTTTTGTTGTAGGTGGTGCTTATGGTTTTGCTGATGCAGTTTACAAAAAGGCAAACTATTTGCTTTCTATGTCGGCAATGACTTTTTCTCATCAAATTATCAGATTATTTTTTATGGAACAAATTTACAGAGCTTATACTATTATAAAAGGTTTGCCTTATCATAACGAATAAAAATATTGAATGGATAAGTTCAAAGGAAATATCAGATATTTAATTGCCTCGGTTATTTTTGCTTTGGCAGCAATATTCATACAAGAATACCAGTCAAAACCGGACAGCTACAAAATTGATACAAAACAGTTTAGTAAAATATTATATCAAAAAGAAGATAAAATAGCTGATTATCTGACTAATGTTTTTAATAAAAGCAGTTTATATATTGACAATGCACAAACAGATTTATTTGAAATAAATAAAGATATTAATTTTGACAAACTCAATAAAAACGGATTTACTCTTGCTGTTTTTTTGAATGACAGTTTACGATTCTGGACAGATAATAGCATTGATTTGCCCATAAAATATTCGCAAAGCAATTTAAACAACAATGTTGTGCGAATGAACAATGCATGGTTTTTAGTAAAACACATTCACGCAAAAAATATAGATGTAATCGGACTTGTTCTGTTAAAACATCAATACTCATTTGAAAACGAATACCTTAAAAATAGTTTTCAAGAAGATTTTAAACTACTACCATCAGTAAAAATATCACTGGTTTCGCTATCGTATAGCTTCGATATAAATGACAGACAAGGAAATTTTCTATTTTCACTGGTACCTGTAAACACCATATTTTCAAACCGTATTGATTGGCAACTTATCGGTACGCTGTATTTTTTATCACTTATTTTTATTCTGCTATTTTTAATAAAATGGTTTCGACAAATCAGAACACAGCAAACTAATGCTACGGGAATTATTTTACCGGTAATTGCGTTTATACTGTTTGCAAGATATTTAATGCTCGAATTTAAATATCCTTTTCAAATTTACTCGCTTGATTTTTTTGATCCCAGATATTTTGCCGTATCCTATTATTTTCCTTCGCTGGGTGATTTTTTAATTAATGCTTTACTGATTCTATTTTTCACACTTAGTTTTTTTACTGTTTTCAGAAAAGGAAAATTTATACGCAGTATAAAACAGAAAAGCAAAACATTAAAACAATTTAGCGTATTTATTGCTTTTATAATGTTAATCGCTTTTTTTAACCTTATTGTATATTATATTAAAAGTCTGATATTTAATTCCAGCATAACATTAGAAGCGTATAAAATTTTGGAAATAAACACATTAAGCATCACTGCGTATTTTATCATTGCAATACTAATTGCCTCTTTTCTAATTTTCTTTGATCAGATATCTT
>JALWNR010000124.1 GCA_027083715.1 Bacteroidales bacterium | reverse complement strand
CCAGATTATTACAGCAAGTTTTCTTGCTGTATTGTATTAACAGGCTTATGCTTCTGCTATCCGCTAAAGTTAGCTATTTGGTTTTACTTTAAAAAAAATGTCTCGAAATTCGGGTTAAATTTAATAATATGATTTTTTTCATAATCCCATTTTTTAGAGTTATTAATCATTGATTTTTATAAATATAACAACATAAGATAATCAATTATTATATATTGGATATAAATTTTACTTAATGCAAAATTTTACTTAAACAATAAATTATATACTGTAAATTGCACTATTTATTCATCGATGTGTAATGCTTGTTCTGTCGTAAATGAATAAGAAAATTTAAGAAAGTATCGGAAAAAGATTTACTGAAATTTATTGGGTGATTATTAAAATTTAAGAACTTAATATTAATCGAACAGCCTACATACCGTGACCATCGTAGTCTCGCGTGTTTTTCATTATAACTCCTTTTAGTCTCAGTGCTACCAAAGCAGAATAAATTCTTTGATTAATGATAACTAAGCGTCCAAGCTCATCGAGCCGAAAAATTTGCAAACCCCTCGTTTTTGATTCATCAATACTAAAAGATTTAAAATCTACTCCATCGCCAAATATATCTATTTCTGTATCTGAGTTTTCAATGTCTAAACATGGAATACGCCCACGAATATGTGCAAACCAATATTTGGTATTCACAGAATTTGTTTTTTTATCGAGTATTTTTACGGGATAATAATCAATATTGTTTACCTCACATTCATCAAGACAGTTTTTTATTTTGTCAGAATAAAGCGTAATAGGAACACTGATAATATCCGGATAAAAATTACCACTATTATCCGATAGTTCTATGTTAATATACTTAGGTTCTGGCGAAAGCTTTTTCCCTTTTAACAAATTAATCGGTTCAAGCTCATTATTTGAATCGATAGTGCCAAGTGAAATATTGTTATCGAGTGTTACTATTTTTTGATTAATAAAATAATATTCTGCCATTACTTATTTTACCTTTTTAAAGTCTTATCTTTACCAGAGTAGGTTTGTCAGTGGTTCGCTTAAACTTGTTTACTTTAACAAGATATTTCCGCATTAACAATATATGAGCTTATGAAGAAGTGCTTGTTTTGTCAAATAATACTTTTCTCTATATTAGCAAAATAGGGTCAAATATTAAGGAATCCCCGGAAATGAATCCACATATTGAATTTTTATATCCGGAAACGAATCCACATATTGAATCTTAAAATCCGGAAACGCATCTACAAATTGCCACTCTCCACAATTATCCGGAAAACTATCGACTTTTTTAACTTTTAAATCGGGAAACGAGTCCACCACTTGTACTTTTATATCGGGGAAAGAATCCACAACTTCTACTTTTCCGTATAATTTGATTCCGTTAAATTCGCAATTACTTATCATAATTTTAGTTTTAAGTTAAGGTTTTTATATCAAATTAAATTGCAGAAGCTATAATCAAAGCGATTACCGCACTGATTTTAATCAAAAGATTTAGTGCCGGAGCTGATGCATTGCGATAAACACTCCCTGCCTCATCATTTTGTTTTGCTGTTTCGTAAGCACTTGAGTTTTTATCGTATTTCTCACCGTTCCAGATTACACCTGTTTCTATCTCATTTTTTGTACTGTTCCATGCTGCACCCAAGTTTACTTGTGTAAAAGCCAGAATAAATCCAACGGGAATAATTCCGATCAGTAACCCGATTAGTGCCTGTGTACCCAAAAAATATCCCGTAAGGGCAGGAACTGCAAGCATTAATACCAGCAGAATAATTAGTCTGCGTATTGAGGCATAAGTAGAGATTACCACTAAATCATCATAGGCTGCTTTTCCTTCGGCTGCATTAACAATATCCTGTTCGCCTTGTGTGGGCACATCAGGGTCTCCAAAATATTTATTGTAAATGTCCATAGCAGCTTTTAGCTCAGGAATTTCTTCAAACTGGCGTTTTATTTCATCGGTAGCTTTTTCCGCAACTGAACTTACCGCATCAATAACTAATGCTGAAAGCAAAAAAGGCAACAGTCCGCCAATAATCATAAACGAAATTGTCCAAGGACTGTTTAATTCAATCATGGAAACACCTGTTTTTTGCAAAAAGGCACTCAAAACAGCAAAAGCTGCTAAAGCAGCTGCCGAAACAGTCAGGCTTTTAACATAAATTTCTTTTTTTGCAGTAAAAGCTGCCAGTTCTTCGGTATTTTGAATGGCTTCATCATTCATTAAAGTCATTTTTGCCAGTGTATCGGCATTTTCGGCAACAGGCATTGTTGTGTTGATTGCCAAAACAATGCCTGCATTGGTTAAAAACCCTACTGCTGCCATTGCAACGCCATAAAAATCAGCAAAATAATAGGCTCCACTAATAGTGCCCAATATAACAATTGCAGGTACTGCCGTAGCAATAAATCCGCGGCTTGTTCCGGATAAAACACCTGATGAATGACCTTTAAACGTATCCTCAATAAGCTTGTTCACCGGCTTTCCATTGATGGTAAAATAATCGGTTGAAAAATTCATTACTACACCGGCTGCCATTCCTAAAAATATTGTCCAGAAAACACCCAAAGATTTGAATTTTGTAATTACAATTAATCCCTCAACGGTTTTGCTCATCTCCCATTGTGTGGGTAAAATATATTTTACAATAAAAAATGATGCTAAAGCAGCTACTGCTATTGAAAAATAATAGGCAAAGCGGTAACCCGTCCAAAATGATTTTGTATTTACCGATTTTACTAAAAACCCGGCGGTAATTGATGTTAAAACACCTATTGCAAGCATTGCAAGAGGCAATAAAACGGTTCCAAAGCTAAAATATTCCATCACTTCGCCGGAGTTTATAAAAGGTACTCCTAAAAGCATTGCCGAAATCAGTACGGCAACATAAGATTCGGTCATATCAGCACTTGCACCTGATGTATTGTTTACATTTACTCCTGCGGTATTTGCAATTTCAGCAGGATTTACCGCGGTGTTTTCAGGAATAGCTTCTTCTGTTTTCGATATCTCCGTTTTGGCAATTTTTACGCCTTCGGCAAAAACTCCGCCAATCAAGCGGTCGAACAATGCAACAACAGATACGCCTAAAACATAAGCTGTTATCGCATTAAGCATTTCATTCAAGCTCCATTCCCCTATAAATTTTTGATAGCCGATTAGTAAAACAGACAAACCCGTAATGGCTAAACCGGCATAGGTAATACCATTTGCCATACCTCCTGAAAATGCATTTTTAAAAGCATTGTCTATAGAGGTATTAGCTTCATTTGCAGTTCTTGCATGTAGTTTTGATATCAAATTAATACCCCAAGACCCTGCTCCGGCAGATAAAACAGCTCCGGCAACAAATGATACGGCAATTAACCCGTTGGTACCATCGGCATACTTAGCCTGCAAAAATAATAACACACCGGCAAGTAGTACAAATGCAGCCAGTACTTTGTAAGATGTTTTCATATAAGTAGTTGATGCACTGTTTATATAAGAAGATACATCTTTCATGTGTTGGTTTCCTTCGTCTTTTTTCAAAAGGCTAAATGATTTCCAGCTTGCATAAGCAATTCCGATAATACCAATTCCAAGCAGGTAGAAAATTAAGTTTTCCATAGTATTTGTTTTAATAATATCCGTAATTAAAAGATAAAAGTAAATAAATTGTTACATAAAAGCAATTATCAAAGTATAAAAATCTAATTTTATCAACTTAGAGTATTATCTTAATATACTTTTGTATAGTACAATATACCAAAAAAATAGAGATTTTGAACAAGATGAAAATTTGTTATTTTATCTTTTAAAAACGGTGTTTATCCCATTAATTTTTTTTAGTGGCTGAGTATTTCATTATTTTTGTTGAAAATCATTAAAAACTAATTCAATGAGTGAAATTAAAAAGTATATAGAAACCAATAAAGAACGATTTTTGGAAGAATTGTTCGGACTGATTCGTATTCCTTCGGTTAGTTCTTTGCAAGAACATAAAAAAGATATGTATAAAGCTGCTGAATATTGGAAAGAAGCATTGCTAAAAGCCGGTGCAGATAAAGCTGAGGTAATGGAAACCAAAGGAAATCCGGTAACTTATGGCGAAAAAATTATTGACCCTGGCTTGCCAACAGTACTTGTTTACGGGCACATGGATGTTATGCCTGTTGACCCTATTAATTTGTGGAATACCGACCCTTTTGAACCGGTAATTAAGGACGGAAAGATTTATGCACGTGGTGCCGATGACGATAAAGGACAGGCTTTTATGCACGCAAAGGCTTTTGAAACATTAATTCAAACAGGCAATTTGAATTGTAATGTGAAGTTCATGATTGAAGGCGAAGAAGAAATTGGTTCGCCCAGCCTTGCTGCATTTTGCGAGGAACATAAAGAAATGTTGAAAGCCGATATTATTCTGGTTTCAGATACAGGCTTAATTGCAAAAGATGTGCCTTCAATTACTACCGGCTTACGCGGGTTGAGTTTTATGGAAATTGAACTTACCGGACCAAACAAAGATTTACATTCCGGTATTTTTGGCGGTGCAGTGGCTAATCCGGCTAATGTTTTGAGTAAAATGATTTCTTCGTTAATAGATGACAACGGTAAAATTACCATTCCCGGGTTTTATGATGATGTACTGGAAGTAAGCGAAGAAGAGCGCCGAGAAATGGCAAAAGCTCCTTTTGATTTGGAAAAATACAAAGCAAGTCTGGGAATTGATGAAGTTGCCGGAGAGAAAGGCTACTCAACCAGTGAGCGCACAGGTATTCGCCCATCCTTAGATATAAACGGAATGTGGAGCGGCTATACCGGTGAAGGAGCTAAAACAGTACTGCCTTCAAAAGCATATGCGAAAATATCTATGCGTTTGGTTCCTAATCAGGATCATCGAAAAATTAGTGAGCTTTTTGAAAAACACATTAAAAACATAGCTCCGCCGACAGTAAAGGTAAAAGTTACTGCCTTGCACGGCGGACAAGGGTATGTATCGCCTATTGATATGCCGGCTTATAAAGCTGCCGAAAAAGCATATGAAGAAGTATATGGTAAAAAACCAATTCCTGTGCGTAGCGGAGGTAGTATTCCGATTATTTCCACATTTGAGCAAGTATTAGGTATAAAATCTATTTTAATGGGCTTTGGAGTAGAAGAAGATGCCATTCATTCACCAAATGAAAACTATCCTTTGGAGAATTTTTATAAAGGTATTGAAACAATCACCGCTTTTTATAAATATTTTTCAGGCAAGTAAATCCAACTCCTTTTTTTTAAGTACTGAAAGTTCTATTATCAGGCAGGCATAAATTCCGGATGTTTGCCTGATTTGTTTTTGCAAATTATCCAGCTCTGAGTTTGAAAGTGCTCCTTCAATTTTAAGTAAATAATCAATATTATCCAGCTTTTTGAGTAGTAATCCGTCTTTACTTTTGTTCTCAATCAAGCTAAAAGAGGCATTATTGGATTCGTGCTGATAGACCGAAAAATTTTTTTTCTCCGAATTTTCTTCTGTTTCATCCAGCCTGCGAAAATCAAAGCCAAGTTGTTCGTTCAATAACCAGCTGATTTTGTGCATACTCAGTTTACTGCTTATTCCCAGCAGTTTAAATTCATGGTTTTCGGTCAGGTTTATGATTTTTTTTTTCAATTTTTGATAAGGCTATGATTAACTGCCTCAAATTTACATAAAATTTTCAGAAAGAATGAAGTAAATAATCAATTGCGTTTTTTGCGGCATTTTGTTCGGCTTCTTTTTTGGAGTGTCCTGTACCTTTTCCAATCTCCACGTCATCATAAATAACAATAGATACAAAACATTTGGGAGCATTTTCATCATCTTCGGAAATAAAAATCACCTTTTTCTTAATTTTTTGCGACCACTCAATCAACTGGCTTTTATAATTCAGATTTAAGTCTTCCAAATCATCAAAGTCAATAAATTTTTCAAGAATTTTTGTTTTTACAAATTTAAAGGTACCGTAATATCCCTGATCAAGATATATTGCACCAATCAGGGCTTCAAAAGCATCTTCATGAATTTTACTGGTGCTTTTAGATATGCCTTTTTGTACGATAAATTCACTGAGTCTGGTTAAGCGCGCAAGCTCTTTTAGCTTTTCCCCATTAACAATTTTTGAACGCATTTCGGTCAGAAAACCTTCTTTTTCCAGAGGATATTTATGATAAAGAAAGTCGCTGATAACAGCATCAAGTATTGAATCACCTAAAAATTCAAGGCGTTCGTTATTGATTCGTTTGCCGTTAATGTTTTTTGTTGCCGAACGGTGAGTAAATGCAATTTTGTACAATTGCAAATTTTTAGGATAAAAGCCGAGAATCTCCCGAAGAGATTTCAGGAGATCCCGCTCTTTGTTGAATAATATTTTAATTGCCGGGAAAATCCGAAGCACAAATTTTAAATATTATATTTTTTAAAAATGACTGATGCATTATGACCACCAAAACCAAATGTATTACTCAAAGCAGCATTTACTTCACGCTTTTTTGCCTTGTGGAAAGTAAAATCCAATTTGCTGTCAATCCGCTCATCAAAATTAAACAGATTAATTGTTGGTGGAATAATCCCGTACTGAATTGCAAAAATAGAGGCAATAGCTTCTACGGCACCTGCTGCACCCAGCAAATGTCCTGTCATTGATTTAGTTGCACTAATGCTTAATTTATAGGCGTGTTCACCAAAAACTTCTTTAATAGCCAAAGGTTCAGCAATATCACCCAAAGGAGTTGAGGTACCGTGTACATTAATATAATCAATTTCCTCAGGTCTCATTCCTGCATCTTCCAAAGCATTATTCATAACCAAAATTGCTCCTTTTCCTTCCGGATGAGGTGCTGTAAGATGGTGTGCGTCAGCCGATAATCCTGAGCCAACAAGTTCTGCGTATATTTTGGCTCCGCGCTTTTTGGCATGTTCATATTCTTCAAGAATAATTGATCCGGCACCATCGCCCATAACAAAACCATCACGGTCTTTGTCAAAAGGACGGGAAGCTGTTTTGGGGTCATCATTGCGTACCGAAATTGCACGCATAGCATTAAATCCGGCAACACCTGCTTCATTAACCGATGCCTCAGAACCACCTGTTACAATGGCATCAGCTTTACCGAGACGTATATAATTAAAAGCATCGATAATAGCATTTGTAGCTGATGCACAGGCAGATACTGTTGTGAAATTTGGTCCTCTGTATCCATATTTCATCGAAATATGACCTGCAGCAATATCAGAAATCATTTTAGGTATGAAAAACGGATTGAATTTAGGCACTTCATCTGTTTTTACATAGTTTTTAACTTCTT
>JALWNR010000123.1 GCA_027083715.1 Bacteroidales bacterium | reverse complement strand
GGACTATATTGATAATTTATCAAAAAAACAGTTTGTTGAAAAAATTGAACAGTTACAAAATAAATTAATTAGTGAAAAGAAAGATAAACTGCAATACTTTATTGAAAACAGCTCTAACGCTTTTTATTTGTTAACACCTAACTTTGAACTAGTGTATGTTAGCCCGCAAATTAAAAATATACTGGGATACACACCGGAAGAAGTTTTAATTAATCACAGAAGTTTTGTATCAAATAACCCTATAAATATATCGGGAAAACAATACAGAGAAATAGTTGTTAAGTCTGGAAAACCGGTATCCTACCAAATAAAACTCATTCATAAAAACGGACATGAAGTTTTAGTCGAACTTAGAGAAAAATCGATTATAAAAAATGGAAAAACTTTATTTATTGTTGGTACTTTGACCGAAATTGATAAGCAGGATAAGGTATTTAGTGTAAGCCATACAAAACTCAGTTCGCTTATCGAAAATATTCCTGATTTAATTTTTGTGGCTGATACTAATTATAGATTAATCGTTTTAAACAAAGCAGTTGAAGAATATAATGTAGGTATTGAAAAAAATATTACCGGAAGGAGTATATTTGATGTTTTCCCCTATGAATTTGCAAAAAAGCATAAAGAATATCTTCAAATTGTATTTGAAAAAGGAAAAGCAATTACCAAAGATTTTAAAATAGGCTTTGCAAATCGTAAATTATATTTTAGCTCTCTTTACAGTCCTATAAAAGACAAAACGGGTAAAGTATATGCAGCTATTGTTGTAAGCAGTGATATTACAAAACAAAATCAGGAAAAGAATATGTTGCTTATCAGCAAGGCAAGATACAAATCGCTTTTCAATGATTCGCCTTTACCAATGTGGGAAGAAGAATTTTATGAACTACAATCTTATTTAAAAGACTTAAAAGACAGAGGAGTTGTAAATTTAAGAGACTATTTTATTAATAATCCGGACGAGTTGATTACTTGTGCACGAAAAATTAAAATAACCGATGTTAATAAAGCAGCTTTAAAACTATTTAAAGCCAAAAATAAAAAGGATTTGCTTGATAATTTAGATAATATATTTACCATTAACTTATTTAATGTATTTAGAGAAGCAATTATTACACTCACAGAAGGAAAAACAGAATTTGAGGCTGAGAGTGAAATAAAAACATTAGAAGGGCAAGTACGGCAGGTTTATATTAAATTGAATGCTGATAATTACAAGCTGGATGAAGGACGTGCTTTTTTGGCTGCAATAGATATTACCGAATTAAAAAAAGCAGAGGAGGCTAGCCGGAAATATGAACATATAATTTCTGTTACAGCAGACCATATGGCATTTATTGATAAAATTTATATATATCATGCTATAAATGAAGCATCGCTAAAAGCCCATAAAAAATCCAGAGAAGAAGTTATAGGACGTTCTGTTGCAAATGTTCTCGGAGTGGACTATTTTGAAAAAATAAAAGATAAATTGGATAAGTGTCTGAAAGGTGAAAAAGTATATTATCAAACATGGTTAAACTTAGCAGGTTATGGAAAACGTTTTATGGAAATTTTTTATTACCCTTATAT
>JALWNR010000122.1 GCA_027083715.1 Bacteroidales bacterium | reverse complement strand
CAATATTTTAAATAGTGCACAAATATTTGTCGGTAATGCGAGTAATGTAGCTGCCGGTGTAACCTTAAGTGGCGATGCAAGCATTGATAATACAGGCAATATGACAGTTTCAAGCATTGGCGGTAATGCAGTGAGTTTAGGCGGTACTTTTACCACCGGCGGAGCACTGACATTTAGCGGAGCTAATACTGTTCAATTTACCAGTACAGCTGCAACAAATATTACGCTACCAACAAGTGGCACATTGGCAACCGAAACTTATGTAAACGACAGAACAGGAGCTAATATTACAACAGTAGGTATAATAACTTCAGGCACATGGAACGGTACTGCAATTACAGGAGCCTACCTGGACTTGAGTGCACCCGGAGCAATAGGCGGAACCACTGCAAACAGTGGTGCATTTACAACTTTATCAGCGAGTGGAAATGCAGACTTTAACGGAACGGTAAATATTAATAGTGTTCTGCACTTGACACCTA
Organism: Bacteroidales bacterium; assembly: GCA_027083715.1. Classification (GTDB taxonomy): domain Bacteria; phylum Bacteroidota; class Bacteroidia; order Bacteroidales; family NBLH01; genus NBLH01. The sequence continues at coordinate 6,855 of JALWNR010000122.1, read as the reverse complement.
TGGCATCAGCACCGGCATCTCCTCAGGAAGGCGATATATACCTGGACAGTACCGATAATAATATTTATTGTTATATAAATGGCGGCTGGGCTCAGTTGAATAATTAAGCAAGATATTTATAAAAACAAAAAAATGGATTATAAAAAAATAATCGTTTTGATGAGTGGTGTCTTTATTGCTCTGATGGTATCGTGTGAAAAATTTGATATTGTCAGGGTTATGGATACTAAAACAGACAGTATCGAAATTAATTCTTCTAAGATTGTTGCTTATGGAACCGTTTTAGATATTGGTGAGAAAAAAATTATACAGCATGGGCATTGTTGGTCAATTAATAAAGAACCAACCGTAAACGATTATAAAACAGAGTTGGGTGGAATTGTAGAAAGAGATACTTTTATTAGTGAATTGAGAAAAATTATTCCCGGAGTAGAGCATTATATAAGGAGTTATATCTTTGATGGTAAAGAATATGTTTATGGAAATACTTTAAAATTTATAGTAACGGCTGATGATATTGAGTTTAGTACTGATAGTTTAACAAGTCTGACAGAAACTAATCTATTGGTAAGTTCAAGTGTTTATAATATAGGATCGATGAATTTTGAAGATTATGGGCATTGTTGGTCGCAAACAGATCCTCCTACAATTGATGATGCTAAAAGTGCTTTCGGCTCTTTAGATAGTAATAAAACTTTTACAACGGCTATCAATAATTTAAATATGGGGCGATACTATATTCGTGGCTATTTAAAATCAGCCGGCGGTATTGTTTATTCTAACACTGTGGTGTTTGAGTCAGTAATTAGTGTAGAAACCGGTATTGTTGATGTGCAGCAAACAAAGGCAATTGCCTATGGTGCTATCAGGAGCCTGGGAATAGAGCCAATCAGAGATTACGGACATTGCTGGTCATTACAAACCTCTTCGCCAACTTTAAATAATGAACATAATTCATTGGGTGCTATTAGTAAGTTGGGCCCTTATTCAGGAGATGTTGATGGTTTATTACCAAATCAGACTTATTATATCAGGGCATATGCTACAGATGGGATACATGTATTTTATGGTGAAGTAATAAGTTTTACCACTAATTAAGGATAACACTAAAATGAATAAATTAAAATATTTTTTAGCTTTAATAATTGTTTCCCTGTTTTTTTCGGTAACAGTAAACGGACAATTTAAATCGAGAATCAGTGTAGAGATACTGGAAACTCAATACAATAGCGGGAAATTGTCTGTTAAGTACAAAATTCATAATGCCCGAGCAAAAGATAAAGTCAGGGTGTGGATTAATGTTTTTAATTCAAGGGGAGACAGTATAAAAGCTGTGTCGTGGAAAGGTGAGGTCAATAAGTTTATTGATAAACCGGAAGAAGACAAATTTGCCGTTTGGGATGTTTATAGAGATAAAGTAAATATAATTGATACACTACGTGTAAAAGTGTCGGCATCAGTTCAAAACGGATTTTACCCTGATAACCCTTTTATTTTATCAACGATCTTTCCGGGCTGGGGAGATTATCAGATTAAGCCCCGTAAACCATATTGGATATACGGTGCACTGGGATATGGGTTTATTGGTGCATCGCTTTATATGAATAATTCCAGTTATAATAATTACAATAATTATCTTGGGGCTGAAACAATTGCACTAAAAGATGATTATTACAATAAATCAGTTACAAACAATACTATGTCTTATGTGTTTTTGGGTGCAGCTGGTGTGGTATGGTTGGTTGATTATATTGGATTGATAAAAAGAACAAAGCAGATTAAAAAGAAATGGGAAAAACATTATCCGATAAAGGAAACACCGGACGTTCCTAATTTTAAAGTTACATCCAGTTTGAGTGCTGAACTTTTCGTAAATACTTATCTAACTAATTTACAACTAGTTGAAAATTCAATATTTTATAAGGACTTAGATCAAAATCATTGTTTGGATGCCTTTGAAAAAGGGTATTTAATTTTTAAATTAAAGAATTATGGACCTGCACCGGCTATGAACTTTTATACTTATATTTCTTGTGATAATAAAAATATTGAATTGCCCGAAAAAATTAAAATTAAAAGAATACCGGTTAATGGTACCGAAAATGTTATGATTCCTGTAAAAGCTTTGAAAAATATTCACACGGGAGATTGTGAATTTACTGTGAATATAAAAGCAGAATATAATAATCCGGTACCCGAAATTAAATATTCAATTAAAACATGTAGCTTTGAATATCAAAAAGGAATTAGTGAAAATCAGTTATTATCAGATATTGATCGGAATATTCCGGTTTCGGCAAGCTTAAATTCTGCAAAATATGCATTAATAATTGGTAATGAAGGCTATGCTAATGAAAAAACAGGTTTGAGTAAGAATTTTAACGTTCCGTTTGCACGCAATGATGCGTTGGTATTTAAAGAGTACGCAGTGAAGGTTTTAGGAATTCCGGAAAGCAATATTATTTTATTGCTGGATGCCGATAAAAAGCAAATGCTTGAAAACATCATTAATATATCAAGGCAGGTAAGTAAACAAAAAGACAATACTCAGGCAGAACTTTTGTTTTATTATGCAGGGCAGGGCTTAGCCGACCCGCAAACGAAGGCTCCATATCTGATGCCTGTGGATGTTCCTCCTGAGGATATAAAACAAGCTATTTCGATTGAATTTTTATACAAAAAAATATGGGAGAGCCGTTCCTCGAAAAATATTGTGGTAATAGATGCTTCGTTTAACAACAGAGCTAGAAAAACAGGACTCAGAGGACCTGATGCTCCGACAATTATTCCGCGTAAAGAGGTGCTTTCCGGAAATACTATTGTTTTTATGGCTGTTTCGGAGGAGCACACCTCAAATATTTATCCTGAGCAAAAACACGGCTTGTTTACGTACTATTTCCTGAAAGAATTGCAAAAAACAAGAGGTAATATCAGCTTACTGAAACTTTCAAATGCCATAAAAGAAAACGTAAGCCTTAAAGCAGAAGAATTAGGCTATCATCAAATGCCGATGATATTGGAAAGTATAGCTGTAAGAGATATGTGGCAGGACTGGGGAATAAAATAAATTTCATTTTAAAAAAACAGTTTTGTTTTACAGAATGAGATGTTTGTTATTCATCAAGAAAAAACTTATTGATAAAGCTCTTGTAAATTTTATTGTTGTATGCTGCAAATTCTATTGCAGTTGAATAAACTAAATTTGCAAATTCTTTTTTCATTTTTACCGATATTTCTAAAACATTTGCTAAAGCAAAATCTTTATTTCCGTTGATGTGTGCTGTGGCAAGAATACTGCCCCATTGCATTGCCAGTTTTACAAAACGTTTTTCAGTATTTAACAATTCTGTGGGGAAGTAGGATTTGTAAGGCGAACGTTCTCTGATTGAAAAAGTCCCTTCGGATAATTGCATCCAGCCCAGATGAATATCGTTTTTTGCACTCAATGCAAGATAGGCCTCCTTGTGCCTTTGTCCTTCATTCATAAATCTTTTATCGTGTGTTTTTTGATATTTATCACCTAAAAAATAATATGAGCAGGGTTTATATTGAAATTTAGCATCTAAAATGCGCTCTTGATGTTCGCCACCCTTGCCTTCGATGAGTATGTAAAATCTAGGTGTTCCATATGAACCTGTACCGGAAGAAATTCTTTGTGCTACATCAATTATCTTAAAATAGTTTTCGGGGAAATGATGTTTGTTTAGGCTGTTTATGTATCCGGTCATAGCTGCTTCCACTTCTTCTTTTCTCTCTTCAGAAACTCCTGCAAGCTTATGGTACGAAACATCAAAACATAATGTGCCGTTTTGGTGCTTTGTCCACTTTTTAAGCATTTCCTTGCGACTTTCCTTTTTTTCTGTTTGCTCCAAAACTTCATCCAACTTACCAAAAGCATTTTCTTTATTTACCTGATACAAAATTTCACTTCCGTTCAGGCGGTAGTTTTCTATTACACTTAAATAACCATTGGTAAATGAATCCGTAAATTTATGTATGAGTTCATTGTCAATAAATCCGTTTTCATGGGCAATGAGCACCATACTGGCAGCCATTCGCCAAATATCAAACTGATAATCACCCAAACAGGCTTCGTCAAAATCATTGAGCCCATAAACAAGCTCATTGTTTTCTGTATCGTATATTCCGTAATTGTATGCATGTAAATCTGCCTGTATCCATGTTTGAGTATCTTCATTTCCAAAGTTTCCCAAATTTTTATGGGCAGCAAAATAATTCCAGAATAAAAAATTAGTGCCACGATAGAAATAATAAGGCGTTTGAGCCATTTTTTTAAATTTTTCATCGCGGATATTTTTATCAAGATGCTTGTTCCATTCATTAATCAAGTCAAGTGCTGAGGTGGTTGTTTTTTTATCTTCTTTGCTCATTTTTGTCAAATATTAGATTGCAAGATAAAAATTATCGCTGAAAAAAATAAAAGCCGGATGACTTTTTGCAATCATCCGGCTCAACAACATAAACCCAAATCTGAAATTGTTGTCTAATATCTGTTTCTGCAATAGGTGTTTTTTATATTCAGATAATTATCAATGTAATTTTCAACAAGTGTTTCCTGATTTTCTTTTAGTAGTGTGCTGCCGCGATGAGGTTTTATAATATCTCTGCCATTAATTCGTGCGGTTACTACTGTTGAATAATCAACAATGCAAAAATGCTCTTTCAGCGGTTTGGGCAATTTTTTGTTGTCTATCAGGAAAATTTCACCTCCTGCATCAATAAAGGTTTGCATTTTGGCATTTTCGTATTCACTTAAAAGATAATCGTGCATAACAATTTCAACATTCAAACCTTTTTTTAAATGCGACAATAAAATGGAAAATACGATTTCATCGGTTAACCAATTTTTGTCGCTCTGCATCCATACCGCATAATTTGCCTTTCGGAGTTCATTAACAATTCGTCGGTTAATGAAATTATTAATATTTGTGATTTCCGGTGCTAAAAAACTAATAATCATATCGCATAAGTTTTAAAAGTGAATAATATTTTTTGATTTTCAATATATTTTCGTATTTTTGATTAAAAATTAATCATTAAAACCATTATAATATAATCAAAAAGAAGATAAACACCAAAAATTTTCACTATTAATTTTGATTTTTTTAAATAATTTTTCATTAATTACTTGTTGATATGTACTTTGGAAGAAACATAAAACTATTACGCAAAAGAAAAGGCAGAACTCAGGACGAAATTGCCGGAACTTTGAAGATGAAACGCTCAACACTTAGCGGATATGAAAATGGTGTAGCACAGCCTAGCATTGATAACCTGATACATATCTCCGATTATTTCAATATTTCAATTGATACTTTGGTACGGATCAATTTATCAGAACTTTCAGAAAGTCAGTTAAGCGAAATAGAGCGTGGCTACGATGTATTTATCAAAGGCAGCCGATTGCGTGTTTTGGCAACAACTGTTGATAGTGAAAATGATGAAAACATTGAACTGGTTCCCGAAAAAGCCAAAGCGGGATATACACGTGGGTTTGCTGACCCCGAATTTATTAAAGAGCTACCTGTTTTTAAACTGCCTTTTCTTTCTAAAGAAAGAAAGTATCGTACCTTTCAGATAAAAGGAGATTCTATGCTGCCTGTGCCGGACGGTTCCTGGGTTACCGGAGAGTTTGTGCTGGATTGGACTTTGCTTAAAAACGGAGATGCATGTATTATCACTACACTGAACGAAGGGGTGGTTTTTAAAATAATTGAAAATAATATTGAAAAAAGCAAAAGCCTGAAACTTTATTCCCTGAATCCTGTTTATGAACCTTATGATTTAAACATCAGTGAAATACGCGAGATATGGAAATTTACTAATTTTATCAGCAATGAAATTCCCGAACCTCAGCTTCCAAAAGGTGATTTGTTAAAAACAGTGGCTAATTTGCAATATGAAATGAATAAAATAAAGGAGAAAATAGATAGAAATAGTTAGTTATAAGAGATTTGTGTTAATTGTTAATTTGATTTTGCCAATTTCCAGAATTTTATAATTTTGCAGCGACTAAAAGCCCGGGTGGCGGAATTGGTAGACGCGCATGGTTGAGGGCCATGTTCCGGTTTCGGAGTGCAAGTTCGATTCTTGTCCCGGGCACAAAAAAATGCTTCTTTGATTTTTCAGAGAAGCATTTTTTTGTGGAAGAAACTAAAATATGAGTATAAAAAAAGCCTCACATCTCTGCAAGGCTTTTTGTTTTGGTGAACTCGGAGGGATTCGAACCCCCAACCTCCTGATCCGTAGTCAGGTGCACTATCCAGTTATGCTACGAGTCCTTCTTAAAACGGCTGCAAATGTATAAAAAATATTTATTCCAATCAAAAAAAAAGTAAAAATCTCAGAAAAAAATATCTTTATTTTACTATATCTTCGTATAAATCTCTCCAATTAGGATTAATTTTTTCTATTAATTCAATTTTCCAAGCCCTGTTCCACTTTTTTAGCTGCTTCTCTCTTTGTATTGCTACCTCTATTGAATCTAATAGTTCATAATACACGAGATACTTTAAGCCATATTTTTTTGTAAAACCATCTACAAACTGCTTTTTGTGCTCATAAACTCTTTTAGTTAAATCAGTAGTTACTCCAATATAAAGTGTACCATTTTTTCTATTGCTCATTATGTAAATAGCAGCTTGCTTTATAGTTTGCTCCTCTATTTATTATATATAAACTTTTCTCACTCTTAATATTAAGTAAACCGATAGAGTCACTTCTAATATCTTCTGACATTTTAAGCCCTGGATTCCCGCTTTCGCGGGAATGACTCAAGACCATTTCCGTCATTCATAACAGAAAGAAGATATACTGTTAAGTGAACCAATATAA
>JALWNR010000121.1 GCA_027083715.1 Bacteroidales bacterium | reverse complement strand
TGTTTCATGATATTTATATTTGTAAATATACTAAATAATTTTATTTGTTAAATAATCCCTTTACTTATCTCTGTCTGGTTTTGACATAAGCACCGGCAAATTATTTAACGGAAAACGTAAAGTAAAAGTTGAACCCTCTCCAAGTTTGCTTTTAACCGAAATATTTGCATTGTGCAAATTTACACCGCTTTTAACTATTGATAATCCTAATCCTGTTCCTTGTATTGTTTCCACATTTGTACCTCTATGAAATTTATCGTATATTAATTCAATGTCTTTGGGATTTATTCCCATGCCTAAATCTTTAATTTCAACAATTGTTTCATTATTTTTACAATAACAATTTACATATACTGTATTTTCGTTGGGTGAATATTTAATTGCATTAATAAGCAGGTTTAAAAAGATAGTATATCCTTTTTCAGTATCAATATAAATCATGTCATCAATTTTATCTATTGACAATTCTACCTTATGCGAATAATTAGTTTGCTCACAGGCTTCTTGGATTATTGGTTCTATAAAGTCTTTGAATCTAATCATCTGAGGTTTTGCAAATTCTTGATTTTGTTCATTTTTTTCAATGTGTAAAATACTTTCCAGCAATTTTGTCATATGCTTAACTTGAGTTTCAATTTTTTGAAACTTTTTATTTTTTTGTTCGGCATCCAATTTTGAATCGTATTTTTTTAAAAATCCGGCAGCAAAATTTATTGCAGCCAAAGGTGTACGAAACTCATGTGAAGCCATTGCAATAAAACGGGTTTTTAGTTTACCTAATTCTTTTTCACGCTCTAATGCAAGTTTTAGCTTATTGGTTCTTTCAGTTACTTTTTTTTCCAGTGTTGTTCTATACTCTTCAATTTCACTAATGTCATGCACAATAACCATTATTCCCTTAATATTTCCATAATAATCATACTTTACGGTTACATTTAACAGTGTTTTCAGGTATTTATTTAGATGTGTTTTCAGAGTACATTTGTAATTATTAATTTCGTTCCCATTAAAGGCTGCTTGTATTATTTTATCAAGTTTTTCTATTTCAGTTTTTGGAGCCAATAGTTTAGAAAAATCTTTTCCGGCAACATCCACCTTTTTATAAGCAAACAAATCTTGGGCAGCTGTGTTCCATTCGGAAATTTTTTTGTGTTTATCAATACCAATTATAGGAATATTGGCATTATTCATAAGGTTTCTCAACTCAATTGCTATTTGTAATAATTTCAATTCGGCTTTTTTCTCGCGTGTTATATTTTCAATAGTCCCCACATATATCACATTGCCTTCATCATCAACAGTTTTATGCGCTGTTTCTCTAACATAAATGTATCGTTTGTTTTTTGTTACCCATTTACTTTCAATTGCATTAATATGTCCCCTTTTATCTAATACAGAAATAATGTGTTTCCTCTTCTCCTTATTAACATATACATCTTTTGCATTTATAGAACAGGACATTTCTGCCAAAGATGAATAACCCAGCATTTTATAAAGGGCAGGGTTGGTCCATAATATTCTTCCATCGGAATTGGTTTGGTATATCCCTCCTAAAGCCTTATTATCCTATTCTTT
>JALWNR010000120.1 GCA_027083715.1 Bacteroidales bacterium | reverse complement strand
TCAGCCTCTACAGGCTAAGAGTATGACTTAATGCCATGAAGCTTTTTTTACCGTAACCGGATTAATACAAATTACCGGAATTTGTGAAGTATTGAAAATTATTTGCTCATCCTGAGAATCAAAGAAATGGAAAAAACGCTCAGTACTTACCATTGTCATAATTAAATCGGCTTCATTTATTACTGCATAGTCAATTACTTGTTTTGCAAAGTTGCCGGCACCTTCTTCCGAAACTTTATCAACATATTTAATTCCGTGCTTATCAAAAATAATTTTAATTTGTTTTACCACTGACATAATTTTCTTTTTCTGATACTTTTCACTTTCTCTTCTCGGGAAAATATGAATTGTGGCATTAAAAATCTTTGCAATAAAAATAGCCCAATTTACTTTTTGGCGATCTTGAGTATCAGTGGTAACAGGAAAAACAATATTCTGATAAGGACGGTGAAGTCCCTTTTTTTGTACTACAATAGTAGGAACATTTGTTCGAGAAATTACTTTCAAAGCATAACTACCTGTAATTTTTTGGAACCCAACTTTTCCATGTGTTCCCAGAACAATCATTTTAGCACCTACTTCACTTACCGCCTTTTGAACTTGTTTAAAAAGCTTACCTTCTTTTATAAGGTATGTTGCTTCAATATTATGTTCTTTATAAATATTTTCAACTTGTTCTTTTAGTTTTTCTTCAATGTTGCTTATAGCCAGTTTATTGTCTTCTAAATATTGTTTTGTATCTTCATTTACAATATGTAAAAGAACGATTTTATGCTTTATGTGTTTGGCGATACCAATTGAATGAGCCACTGCATTTTCACATACTTCTGAAAAATCAGTAGGAACAAGGATTATGTCATTAAACTTAAGTTTTTTAACCTTTTTCTTTTTTTTGATAACTTCCATTGTGTTAGTATTTAAGGTTTGTGATAACGTGTATAGTAACAAATATACAAAAAAATGTGAAAATATGGATTAATTATTTGATTTTCTTCAAACTTTCTTCGTTTCTATTTATCATTTTAGATACTTCTGCATCTTCTTGATTTGTAAAAGGTCCAATGGTTAATTTTTTCTGTTCCATATGCAACAATGACCATAAAGTTTCTTTAAAAGCTTTTAATGAACCTTCGGAAACGGCTGCCGGAATTCTGGATAGAATATAACGATGTGTTCTTTTGGTTATTTCAAATTCTAAGGTGTACCAGTAATAGCTGTTATCAGTAGTATCTACAGTATTTTCAATCTCTTTTTCCATAGTGGCATCTGTCTTTCTTCCTAAATTATAGCACTTATTAGCTCTTTTAGCATCTTCTAATTTTGAAAAAGGTCCTATACACAATTGGTTACCTCCATTAATGTTTCTCCATACTTCTCTATTGTATTTTTTTAGTGTACCTCCTTTAATTTCTTTTCCTACGCGCCTAACTGTGTAAATAGGCATGTGTAGCTCTCTGTCCATCTTTATTTCAGCTTTAACATAAAACCAAAAAACGTATTTCTTACTGGCATCTAAGCCTATTGTATTTCCTTGTGCTGTTATATAAGCAGCTTTTGCAGTAAATAAAATCAATATC
>JALWNR010000119.1 GCA_027083715.1 Bacteroidales bacterium | reverse complement strand
AATCAAGGTTTTATTTTCCTGCTGTTCATACAAGAATTTCATAAACCATTGTGAGTACCATCACAAAACGTAGCATTTTGCGAATGCTTGCACCCACACCATGCTATTTTTTTATCCTCTTTTATTTCTACAATTATTGGTGTAAAATCAGTTCCTTTATGTGAACCATCGCAAAAGGGTTGTTTGGAACTTTCCCCACATGCACACCATGCATAATTACCGGCTTTTGTATCCAAAACGTAGGGTGATTTTTGTGCAATTTTCGGCTTTTTCATAATATAAATATTAGTTTAAATGAATAAGTTTCAAGTTAGCATGTTATTATCAAATATACAAACCCTTTATTTAAAATTGTTTTCAAAAAAATATTGGGTTAAGTAGTTTACTTCTATTATCGTGTAATATTTGGCAGAATATTAAAGCACCAATTATCTTGTTAACTCCTTTTAACCGTTCCGGCTTGCGTGCTATAGTATATGATAGCTTTTATGGAACAAAAAAGACATCTCGTCAAAAAAGAACATTACCCCGGTAAAAAAAAGTAGGTAAAAAACCCATTATATGCTAACTTTAATATTCCAAATTTAATTAACAAAAATCATAAAACTATATGTTAAAAGTATTAAGGCTGTTGCTCTTTTGGATTATTAGCTTATATGGCAGCAGCTTGTTTGCCAATAATATACAAATTACGAACGTTAGCCTTAAAGATAAAAATGCCATTGAACAATATGTTTATGTTCGTTTTGACCTAAGCTGGGACCATTCCTGGCGGATAAATACAGATGCGCAAAACTGGGATGCAGCATGGGTATTTATTAAATTTAGGGTGGGTAACGGTAATTGGCAACATGCTACTTTGAGTGCATTAATTTCGGATCACCGTCCGGCTGCCGGCTCATACATTGAAACCACCACTGACCAAAAAGGTGTTTTTATTTATCGTGATGCAGTAGGCAGTGGGAATAATAACTGGCAAGGCATTGAATTAAAATGGTTTTATGGGCAAGATGGTTTGGCAGATGATGCTCAAGAACTTGAAGTAAAAGTATTCGGAATTGAAATGGTTTATGTTCCCGAATCAGAATTTTACCTTGGAGACGGAGCCTCATTAGGACGATTCTGGGATGTCTCAGCCGGCAATACTTCACCGGCTTTAATTAATACAAATCCAATTGTAGTACGAACAGACAATGCCCAATTTGATGATGATCAAATTACAAACTCAGGTATTTTAATTGATGGTGATGCAGGTATTGATACAAATGGTATTTCAAGCATTGACAACCCTGATTTCCCCACGGGCTATAAAGCATTTTATTGTATGAAATATGAACTAACCAATCAACAATATGCCGATTTTTTAAATACCATTAGCCGAGAGCAACAAAATACAAGAACTTATTTTGATATTTCAGGTAATGAAATATTTCATCCTTATCCAATGAATCATGTAAATGTTCCTTCGAGTAGAAATAGTGTACGCTATATTATTGACCCAAATAATCCGCAAGGGCAAGTGATTTTTTTCCCGGATCTAAATCAAAACGGTATTCCCGGAGATCCGGATGATGGAGGGAA
>JALWNR010000118.1 GCA_027083715.1 Bacteroidales bacterium | reverse complement strand
ACGAAAAATTAATTAATCAACACTTCATTAAATTGCAAATTTTAAATTATAGATTATAAATTAAACCGTAAATAATCAGTATATTACAAAGATCTGGCAAAAATGCGATAAGGATAATTATGAATTAAGGCACTAACGACCAGTTATCAGGCTCTAATTACCTACCAAGCCAATAAAATTTATTAATTTACTAATTCACCCATAATTTTTGGTCTCAAATTTGCCTTACCCAAAATAAAATAATCATAAAAAGAATATATTTTTCTTAAAATAAAACATTTTGGCAAGAAAAATGCATATGATGTAAAGTATAAAGTAAAAATTGCAAACAAAAGCTAAAAAATATAAAATAACATTTAGCTAAAAGCTAAAAAAATAAAAATTATCATCTATGAACAAACCGGAATTTTATCCATACGTGTTATTGCCGGAAGAGATTGAGAAAATTAAAATTGAAGGTATTCCAGTCCCTGAACTTAGAGATTTGCCGGAATTTCCTGAGAAACCGAAAAAAAGATTTCTGGGCACTATAATTCTAATCGTTTCAATTGGGATAATGATACTTTTGGGCTCAACACATATTATCAAAAGTAGTTTTTATTCCAATACTTTAACTTATCTGGCATTTTTTATCAGTTTGGTTTCATTAACAGCTACTGTTTTTGAAATAATGCACAATAGCAAAGCAAAAAAACAATACCGTATTGCTGTAAAATTATATAATGAACTTAAGGCAGAACGCGAACAAATAAAAGAAGAACGCAGGAAAGCCATTGAAGACAATAATAATCAAAAAGCTATTGATGCATACCGCCATTCGGCAATTAATACCTATTTTAAATACAGCTACAATAAAATACAAATAGGGCAACGTGAATATTCACCGGCTCAAAAGCGCTTTTTAATCTTTTTGGAACAATATTTTGAAGGTAAAATTCTGGAAAATGCACGCATAACTCATGAATTAAAAGAAATTGACTATGCTCCGGATTTTATTTTGAAATTAGATAATCCAAAAGTAAATATTGCAATTGATATAGAAGCACCTTATACTTTCGACGGAAAAAAAATCGTAGTTAAAAAAAACCACTCGGAAGAAGCTTACAAACTCAGATACAAAGTAACAAACGAACTACGTTGGGTATGTATTGTTTTTAACGAAGAACAAGTGGTTACTCAACCTACGGAATCGTGTAAATTAATAGCTCATGCCATTGATGAAATATTGCTTAAAGAAAAATATTCAGAACAATTTAAAAGTATTAGTAAAATAAAAAGGGCAGAAATTCCCGGACAAAGAGAGTTAAGTGCTTATATCAGAAATAAATATCGTGAAAACTATTTATTATCAGCAGGTTTAATAGACGAAACCGATTTTGCTTCTTTCGAAGTTGAAATTCGTAAAAACGGAAGCGATGAACCGGAAAAAATTATTAAAACTATTCCTGAACAACAAACAGATGAGGGAAAGGATAAAAACCTGAATGACCTAAAAGATAAAAAATCAATTATTGATACAAACGGAAAATCAAAAAGTATTATTATTGAAAAGAAAGAAGAAGAAAATAACGATATTGAACAATTGGAA
>JALWNR010000117.1 GCA_027083715.1 Bacteroidales bacterium | reverse complement strand
GACAAAGGGCAGCGGAAATATTGCGGCTGCATTTACAGTAAAGATGTTGGCATGTACAATACCTGCAGTTTTATGTGTAAATACTGCTATGCAAATACTTCAGCAAAAGCAGTACTCAATAATAAGACAAAAATCTTTGCATAAAAAATCCGGCATATCAAACAGACAAACCGGATAAATATAAATAGTTTGGTCAGCCAAAGGCATAACAGCAATTATTCTCCCATTGTTTTTTCAATTTCCTCAACAGTTTTTGGAATTGGTGTACCCAGTACACGGCATCCGTTTTCTGTTATCAACAAATCATCTTCAATACGGATACCGCCAAAATCTTTGTAGCTTTCTAATTTATCGTAATTGATAAAACCGGTGTGTTTGCTTTCACTTTTCCAAAGGTCAATCAATGCGGGGATAAAGTAAATACCCGGCTCATCGGTCATTACCATACCCGGTTTCAGCCGTTTTGCCATACGCAAAAATGCCAGTCCGAATTGCTCGCTTCGTTGAATTTCCTCATCATAGCCCACATAATTTTCGCCAAGACCTTCCATATCATGCACATCCAAGCCCATTTGGTGTCCTAGCCCGTGCGGCATAAACAGTGCGTGTGCACCTGCGGCAACGGCTGCATCTGTATCACCTTTCATCAAACCAAGCTCTTTCAGCCCGTTTACAATGGTTTTAGCAGCCCAAAAATGCATATCGCGATAAAAAATACCCGGTTTGCATTGTTTAATTACTTCCTCATTAGCTTTTAGCACAATTTCATATACCGCTTTTTGGCGTTCATTAAATTTTCCGCCCACAGGAACTGTTCTGGTAATATCGCTTGCATAACCCATTTGTGTTTCACATCCGGCATCGGTAACCATCATTTGTCCTATTTGCAGGATATTGTTATGATGATGATTGTGCAATGTTTCGCCACGTACACTTAAGATGACCGGAAACGAAACGGGTCCTCCGCCCGAAATAGCAATACCTTCTACCACACCTGCAATTTCCTGTTCAATAATGCCCGGTTTTGCCATTTTCATCGAAGTAGTGTGCATTTTATAAGCCGTTTCTACAGCCTTTTCAATCTCGGCAATCTCGTACTCATCTTTAATTTCACGAAGTGAAACTACTGCTTTAATCAACTGTTCCGAAATCAGTTTTTTTACTTCTGAATGATGAATACCCAATAAATCAGCAAGCTGAATGGTAGTGTCGCCACGATAAACAGGCAGTATGTGAATTTGTTGTCCTTTATTTTGTGCATTTTGCAAAAAGCCGGAAAGCTCTGAAAAAGGAGCCGTATTTTCCACTCCGCATTTAGCGGCACGGTCTTTAATGCTCGGCTGGGGTCCCATCCAAATAATGTCGTCCATATCCACATCATTGCCAAAGATGTATTCTTTTCCTGTATTTGCATCCAAAACTGCTGCCAAATCCGGCTGGTTTAATCCGAAAAAATACAGAAAATTACTATCCTGACGAAAATGGTAGGTGTTTGCAGGGTAATTAAAGGATACTTCGGTGTTTCCGGGGAAAAAGATTAATCCGTTTCCCATTTTTCGCATCAAATCTTTACGGCGGTTTTTATATACTTCTAATTTAAACATAGTTGTTTTATTTTTGACAAATTAATATAATGGATAAAATTAGTATCATTTTATTGATTTGACAAATATTTAATTGAGGTATTTTTCAATGAATTAACACCATCTATTTCTTTTTTTTATATTTTAACAGCACAAAATAAAAATCCAAACATACGAAATTAAAAATATGGAAAAACTTAAAGCAGATGTACTTATCGCAGGCGGCGGAATTGCCGGAATTGTTGCAGCCATAGAGCTGATTGAAAACAATAAAACAGTAATCATATTTGAACGTGATAAAAAAGAAAACTTCGGAGGATTGGCAAAAGAATCCTTTGGAGGGATGTTTTTTGTAAACTCACCACAACAAAAACGCAGCAGAATTAAAGATAATAAAAATCTTGCTAAAAAAGATTGGTTTTCTTTTGCCGAATTTGATGATGAACAATCATGGGGAGCACGTTGGGCAGAAAAATTTATCAACTCAACAGATGAAGTTTATAGCTGGCTTACTTCAAAAAAAGTAAGTTATTTTCCGGTAGTTCATTGGGTTGAACGTGGATTGTTCAAACCCGGCAACTCAGTACCACGCTTTCACATGGTTTGGGGAACCGGTTACGGACTAATTACAGCATTGATTGAGTATCTAAAAAAACACAAGAATTATAACTTGCTGAAAATTTACTTTAATCATAAAGTTCATGAAATCATCGCCGAAAACAGAAAGGCTATCGGGTTAAAAATAACAAACGAAAAAAACAATGAATATATTGAAGCTTATGGCAAAGCCATTATTATAGCCACAGGCGGTATTAATGGTAGTATAGAAAAGGTTCGGAAATACTGGCATAAAGACTGGGGTAATCCACCTGAAGTTATACTCAATGGTTCTCATCAATTTGCTTTGGGAGATATGCATGATGCAAGCCAAAAACTGGGAGCAAATATTACTAATCTGGATAAAATGTGGAATTATGCAGCAGGTATTCGACATTTTCGACCTAAAAGAGAAAATCATGGTTTGAGTCTTGTTCCACCAAAATCAGCTTTATGGTTAAATTACGAAGGCAAACGTATGGGTCCACTACCATTAATTACCGCTTATGATACACGCTATTTAGTAACAAAAATTTGTGAACAAGAAAAAAAGTACTCCTGGCAAATTTTAAACAAAAAAATTGCCTTAAAGGAATTGGCAGTTTCCGGTTCGGAATTTAACGATGGCATTAAAGAAAAGAAAGTTTTGAAATTTTTAAGCTCTTTATTATTAGGAAATAAAGATTTCTACAAAGAATTGGAAAAACATTCCGAAGATTTTATTGTTGCTAATTCCATTGATGAATTGGCAGAAAAAATGAATAAACTTACCGGCGATAATTCTGTTGATGTAGATATATTACGAAAAACCATTGAAGATTATGATCAAAACATAGCACGCGGCAAGAAATTTCATAACGATGAACAGTTGCGGCGTATTGCACATGCACGTCAGTATCGGGGCGATAGAGTACGCACCTGTAAATTTCAAAAAATTGATGATAAAAAAGCCTATCCGCTAATTGCTATCAGGGAGTTTATTGTTTCACGCAAGAGTTTGGGTGGTATTCAAACCGATTTACACAGTCGTGTATTGCAAAGACCCAATGAAAAAGGGAAACAGCAAATTATTGAAGGTTTATATGCTGCCGGTGAAGCTGCCGGTTTTGGAGGCGGTGGTTCGCATGGATTACGTGCTCTGGAAGGTACCTTTTTGGGCACTTGTGTATTAACGGCAAAAACTGCAGCAGCGCATATTGTAAATGCCTAGTGTCAAGTCAAGCATGCTTTTTCCATACCAAGCCATGAAAATTTTGGTAACTCTTTAAGAGTACTATAATTCGTAATTCTCAGAGTTTGTAATTGCTCTATTTTGGTTTGAAATAAGTTTGTTATATTCGCAGTTTTAAATTATTTGACAAAAATGCCTCAAATTGACATAAATACAACGCAAAATGTATTAATTACACATCCTGCTGCAAGTATTGGTAAAAGAATACTGGCGCAGATTATTGATTTTATAATAATTATATTTTACAGTATTTTTGTAAGTTTTATTGTAGGTTTACTAGCAAATAGAAATACCAGCGTAATGATATTATTATACTTACCTGTTATTTTTTATAGTTTTTTGTCTGAATTATTTTTTCAGGGACAATCACTTGGTAAAATGGCATTGAGCATCAGAGTGGTCAAACTAGATGGTGCTCAGCCCTCAGTTATCGATTATTTTATACGTTGGATTTTTCGCATCATTGATATTCCATTTTATGGTTCGGTGGCAATTATAACCATAGCCATAAACGGTAAAGGGCAGCGTCTGGGTGATTTAGCAGCAGGTACTACGGTTATCGATACTACTCGAAAAACAAACATCAATACATCTATTTACCGGAAATTGCCCGATGATTACCAATTACAATTCAGCCAAGTGGAAAAATTAGATGAAAAAGACATTAAAATAATTAATAAAGTACTGAATCATCATAAAAAAAATTACAGCAGAGAAACAACCAATATGCTTATCAATGCAAAAGAAGCCATTATGAAAAAAACAGGTATTAAAACCACTATGCCTCCACGCCAATTTTTACAAACTATTATTAAAGACTATAATTATATTGTAAAAGAATCTTTACAGGATAACGAAATACAATTGATGTAACTTCTAAAAACAAAAGCTTTGGGAATAATTAAAAGACAAAGTATTCTGGGCAGCCTCTTTTTATACATAGGGGTTTTAGTAGGTTTTATTACCACATCTGTTCTTTTCCCTAAAATATTAAGCGAAGAACAAATTGGCTTGCTGAATACCCTGCTTTCTTATTCGGTACTTTTTGCTCAAATAGGTACTTTGGGCTTTGTAAGTGTTACCGTGCGCATGTTTTCCTATTTCCGCAACAAAGAAAATCATCATAACGGATATTTTTTTATTACCGTAATCGTTATTTTATCCGGTTTTTTAATTAGTCTCATCTTATTTTACGTAGTAAAACCTTTAATAATCAATCAAAATATTGAAAATGCACCACTTTTTGTTCAATATATTGATTATCTGATTCCGCTCATCTTTTTCGGCATTGTTTTCATGATTATTGATATATATAATACGGTTCTTTTTCAGGCAGTCAGGGGCATATTTTTAAAGGAATTTGTACAAAGGATTGCTATCTTATTGTTTTTAATTTTATATTATTACCAATTGTATAATTTTAAATCATTTATTTGGTTCTACATTTTTGCAAATGCTTTACCGGCAATACTTCTTTGTGTTTGGTTGGCTATCGATGGAGAATTTGTGCTTAAACCTCAATTAAAATTTATCACCCCCGAATTGCGTAAAGGCATGATAGACATGGGCCTTTTTGGTATATTGTATGGAATTGCAGGAATTGCTGCGATACAAACCGATAAAATAATGATGAGTTCGATGCTGAGCCTTAAAGCAACAGGAATATACGCAACGGTTTTTGTGTTTGCAGCATTGATTAGGGTACCCTCGCGCGCTATTTTAAAAATTGCTTCTGCCATTATTGCCGAAGCATGGAAACGAAACGATTTAGAAGAAATTCGTAAAGTTTATCGTGCCACGGCAATTAATCAATACATAATCGGATTATTGGTTTTCATAGGATTATGGGCAAACATACACAATATATTTCGCATTTTACCATCATCGTTTGAAGCAGGTAAATATGTAATTTTCTTTTTCGGATTGGCATATACTTTTGATATGGCAGGCGGTGCAAACAATACCATTATTGCCAGCTCAAAACACTATAAATATTTAAGCAGATTTATTATCGGTTATTTTTTATTAATTGTTATCACCAACCTGATTTTTATTCCCCTTTGGGGAATAACGGGAGCTGCCGTTGCTTCAGCAATTTCGTTAAGTATATTTATACTGACTCGTATTGTTTTTGTTTACCTGAAATTTAATATGCAGCCCTTTAATTTTAAGTTTATTTTACTATCAATTATTGGAGTATTTGTTTACTTAATTTCGCTAATTATTCCGGTTTTAGATAATCTTTACCTCGATATTTTTTTAAGAAGTACTTTTGTTACAGTTCTATATGGACTATTTACGGTTCTTTTTAAAATTTCGCCGGATGTAAACGAAATAGTAAGCAAATATTATAACAAAATTAGGTGAAAAAATTGATGTGCCGAGTATTTAGTCAGGGCAATCGCTTTTAGATTTTAAAAAATCATAAACTTTCAGTCTAAAAACTAATAATACAGTTCTCCTGTTTGCAATTTTAAGAAGCGATTTACCGACAGCCACGTAGAAACCAATGAAATAAATACTCCTGAAATAAGCATAATACCAAGTATCAGCCATTTATCATGAACAATAACCAGTCCTTCAAGTGTAGTTTGTAAAAAGTAAATAACACCAATCATCATTAAAATAGCTATTAAAGCACCTAATGCACCAAAATATGCCGATTTAATCAAAAACGGACGACGAATGAAAGCATTCGTTGCACCAACCAATTGCATTGTATTGATTAAAAATCGCTTAGAGTAAAAAGAAAGTCTAATGGTATTATTGATAAGGGCAAATGAAATAGAAAAAAACAACAAGCTGAATACAAACAAAATAATGGTAATTTTTTGGACATTTTCATTAACCAGATTTACCAATGATTTCTGATAATAAATTTCTTTCACCAAAGGATTTTTTTTCAAACGCTTTTCAATAACCGCTATGCTGTCTGAGTTTGCATATTCGGCTTTAAGTTTCACATCAATTGTTGCCAACAAAGGATTATAACCTAAAAACCCCACAAAATCTTCACCTAAATTTTCTTTCAAATCACGTGCTGCTTCCTCTTTACTCACAAAACGGGTTTCTAAAACAAAATCAGCCAAATCCAATTCTTTTTGTAAGCGGATTATGTCCATTTCTTTTTTATCATTGATTAAAACTACAGAAAAGCCTAAATTTTCTTTGGCATAATCCGAAAGTTTTTTGGCATTTATCAATAGCAAAGCCATTAAACCCAACATAAAAATCACCAAAGAAATACTTATGGTAATAGAAGTATATGACCCAATCAAATATGTTTTGTTACTTTCCGACATAATTTAAAGCACTAAAATATAAAACTTTGCGAAAAGTAAAAAATATTTTACAAAAAGTTATTCAAAATTGTTCTTTTAGTAGTTCATAAACAAAAATACCGGCAATATATAATTGAAAAACATATTTATTTACTTTGAAAATCAACCAAACTTTCGTAACTTATGAATAAATTTAAACTTCAACAAATTATGCTGTATCGCTGTTCAAAAAACCCATTAATCACCCCAAAAATGATTAATCCATCGACAAAAGGGTTACAAGTGGTAGGTGCTTTTAATCCTGCAGCAACACAATATAAAAACGAAATTATTTTAATAATTAGAGTAGCAGAAAAAACGGTAAAGAAAAATGGCTTGGTTTCAGTTCCTTATTTTAAATTTACCGAAGGTAAAAATGAAATGGCAATATTAAACATCACAGAAAATGATCCGGATTTAAGACTTAAAGACACACGCGGAGTTTTTTATAAAGGAAAAGATTATTTATCTTCATTGAGCCATTTACGTTTGGCAAGAAGCAACGACGGAATTAACTTCATTGTAGATGAAAAACCGTTTATTCTGCCTTTTGACCAAAGCGAAAGCTTTGGAATTGAAGATGCACGTATCAGTCAAATCGGTAATGATTATTACATCAATTACACCATCGTTTCAAGCGATGGTTATGCCACTTTTTTATCAAAAACACAGGA
>JALWNR010000116.1 GCA_027083715.1 Bacteroidales bacterium | reverse complement strand
ATGTTTGCATTACAATTAAATGAATGTAACATCGTTAATAAATTATAAGTTTTTCTTATATTTGCTAAAACCTAAACTCAATATTATGAAAAAAATAAATTTATTGATTGTTTTATTATCATTTTCAGTAATAATATCTGCACAACGCAGAGGAAGCACAATGATAAAATGGCTGAGTCTTGAACTAAAAGGAGGCTATGGCAGTACTATACTTTTTAATAGCGATGTTTCTGCCGAAGAAAATGCCAGCATCAATTTTTTTACAGGAGCTTATAATTTCGGAGGTCGATTTGGTATTACTTTTGGCGATTATGTAGGAGTATTTGTTGAAGGAATATCAGAAAATTTCAAACAAAGCTATGAGCTGATTCCCGGCGATCCTTTAACTCCATATACGAAAACACAAAATTTTAAATCTCAGGACTGGATTTTTGAACTGCGCTATACCAATGATTATGGTTTTTATGTAGAAGCAGGTCCTGTATTCAGTACTTTAAAATCAGCCGAAGAAAGTAATGATGCAGAATATTCATTTCTTCCACGCAATAATTATCTACAAAATTTTTCAGAAAAAAATACAGGTTTAATGTTCGGGCTTGGTTTTTCGCTGGTTCGTGGTGATAGAATTTCAGTTAACTTAGGTTTAAGAAGCACCTATATGTTTGGTAATTTTGTTAACGATGATAATTTTTATGTGCTCAACGACGGAATATTTAATGGAACTAACACAGGAGCAGCAACGAACCCTTTTAGTATTAAAATGATGCTTGGAATAAATTACTTTTTTGGTTTTTGGGGCGATGCTACATGTGGAAGAGGCAGGTTGATGTTTTTTCAGTAAAAAAGTAAACCTTAAATAGTTATTTTTCTCTATTCATCATTTTTTCAGCAAAATCGCGTAATATTTTTGTTTTATCCGGAACGATACTTAAATTATTTAAGGCTGAAGTGGCTTTTTCGTAATAAAAAGCCATTTTTTCTTTTAATAAATGGTCGGCTTTTGTTTTTTTGTAGATTTTAAGTACTGCATTTATTTTTTCCTGAGGATTAAAGTCTTGATTTTCAATAAGAGTAATTAACTGATTATGAGTATCTTTATCAGAGGTTCTTAAAGCATTAATTAACAAAAAGGTTTTTTTATTACTTAATATATCATTCCCAATTTTTTTGCCGAAAACTGCTACATCACCAAAACTATCCAGATAATCATCCTGCAATTGAAAAGCCAAACCCAAATTTACGCCAAATTCATATATGTTTTGAATATCCTCATCGGGAGCATCAGCCAATATCGCACCTATTTGCAAACTTCCGGCAATAAGCACTGATGTTTTCAGGCGTATCATTTCCAAATATTCTGCCTCGCTAACGTCAAGTCGGGTTTCAAAATCCATATCATATTGCTGCCCTTCGCAAACTTCAAGTGCTGTTTGGTTAAAAATATTTAGTACTGCTGAAAGATATTGAGGGTTTGTTTGAGCAATTAATTTATAAGCCTCAATCATCATGGCATCACCTGAAAGAATAGCTGTATTTTCTGACCATTTTTTATGTACGGTAGGCCGATTACGTCTAATATCCGCATTATCCATAATATCGTCGTGTAAAAGAGTGAAGTTATGGAAAACCTCAAGCGCCAATGCCGAACGTATAATATCTTCGATATTATTTTTATATAAATTGTAGGCAGCCAAAACTAAAACAGGGCGAATACGTTTTCCGCCAATGCTTAAAATATATTTAATCGGCTCATATAAACCTTTTGGATTTTTATCTAAAGCTAAACTTTTAATGTTTTGCTCAACAATTTCTTGAAGTTCTTTAAATGTGTACACAAAATAAGCGTTTAATAAATTTTACTTCCCATTCAAAATTTTATCGGTTACTGTATGCTTCAAGCTTAACAAAAGCGAAGGTAATAAAATCAGATTTGAAAGCATTGCAACAAGCAAAGTAATAGAAACCAGTAAACCAAGTGCTTGGGTACCTCCAAAATTTGATAAAGTAAACATTCCGAAACCAAAAAACAAGATACTTGCCGTATAAATTATACTAACACCGGTTTCGCGCAAAGCTAAAATTGCTGATTTTTGAATATCCCCATTGGTTATTTGCAAATCCAGCCTGTATTTTGCCAAAAAGTGGATGGCATTATCTACCGAAATACCAAATGCTATACTAAATACCAAAACCGTTGAAGGCTTAATTGGTATATGAAAATAACCCATAATGGCAGCAGTAAACAATAAAGGTATAAAGTTAGGTATCAATGAAATAACAATCATCCGTAAAGATTTAAACATCGTTGCCATAAAAAATGCAATCAGTACAATTGCCAAAGCCAAACTTTGCATCAAATTATTTACCAAAAAGCCGGTACCTTGTGAAAATACAATACTCGAACCTGTTACATAAGTTTTATATTTCTTATCAGGAAACAGTTCTTTAACATGCCGCTCAATGCTATCTGTAATTTGTTTGGTTTGTATTGTCCCAATGTCATTTAAGCGATAGCTAATACGTGCAATTTGTCCGGTACTATCCACAAAGGCTTCTAAAGCATTCAAACCTTTTTTCTCATCTTTTTCCGGCAAATATGGAAAAATAAATGCAAGCTCATTTTTTGAAGGCATTTTATAACTTTTCTCTTGTCCATTATAATAAGCCTGTCGAGAAAATTTCAGTGCATCTATAATTGATGTTGGTTTTGAAAGTTCAGGGAAAACTTGCAAATCAGTAACCAATTCATCAATTTTTTTTAATGTTTTATATTGATAAACCCCTTTTTTCTTTTTGGTATCAATTACAATTTCCAAAGGCATCACACCTCCAATATTGTTTTCTAAAAATTTCAAATCTGTATAAATTGGATTGTCATGAGGTATATCATCTACAATATATGCTTGTGTTTTAATTAATGTAATACCATAAGCACCTAAAACTACAATCAGTCCCACAGTAGCATAAATCCACTTTCTACGTTTTAAAACTAAATTCACCAAGACTTCAATAATCCCATTAATTGGCTTATATTCAAGATGTTTTATATGTTTTTCTTGAGGTGGTTTCAAATAACTGAAAATAACAGGAATTAAGGTAATAGACAATACAAAAACTCCCATGATATTTAAAGATGCAACCACTCCAAACTCAACCAAAAACCGGTTTCCTGTAATAACAAATGTTCCAAAACCTAAAGCCGTGGTTAAATTGGTTAAAAAAGTAGCATTACCCACTTTACTTATTACGGTATGTAATGCTTTAATTTTGTTTCCGTGAATTTTATATTCATTGTGGTATTTATTCAACAAATAAACACTGTTAGGAATACCAATAACTATTATTAAAGGCGGAATCATTCCGGTAAGAATGGTTATTTTGTAATCAAAAATACCTAAAGTTCCCATTACCCATATTACACCGATGCCTACAATTAGAATAGAAAAAAGAACTACTTTAAATGACCGGAAAAACAAATATAGAATAATGGCAGTTACAAACATCGCCAAAAAAGTAAAAATACCAAGTTCTTGACGGATCAATAATGAAATTTTATTTCGAGTAAAAGGCAAACCCGAAAAATGCATATTCAGCCCGTATTTTTCACCAAAAGCATCAGCCATTTCTTCAATATGTTTCATAGGCTTTTCACGCTTTTTGCTATTAATCAGACTTCTGTCCATAGCCACAGCCATTAAAACAACATGTGTACTGTCATTATAAATCAAGTTTTGATAAAAAGGTAAACTTTTAAAGCGTTCAGCCAAGCTATCAAGCTCTTCTTGCGTTTTTACGGGATGTGTGAAAATATTATGCGATTCAAATTTTTTCTTATCCGGATTTTTTACAATATCAATAGCATTTGCCAAAGATAATACCGAGCTAACTCCTTCAATGGTTTTAATAGAATCTTGTAAAGCTACCCAATCATTGAATTTATCTTTATCAAAAAAATCAGGGTCTTGAATACCAATTATACTCACATTGGCATCTCCTCCAAACATTTTTTTAAACTCATCAAATTCAATATAATATTTATTGGATTTTGGAAGAAGAGAAGCATAATTATAATCGAGTTTTATCCCTTGTGATTTATAAACCATAAATATTGTAACACCTATAACAATTAATATTATTGCTATACGAAAGCGTAAAATAATACTTGCAAATTTTGACCACATAATATTTAAAATTAGCTGATACTTTAATTTAATCAGCAAAAGTAGTAATAATTATTATTCTCAGGCTAATTTATAATTATAATTTAGTAAGCACATAGATTACTTGCTAGTTTTAAGGATATTGAACACGCTTAACCCGCAATAATTACCTTCGGTGAGGTGCTTCGCAGTTCACCGCTTTTGTCATAGCTGTATTGTAATACCTTTGCTAGCAACACATTAAGCTGGCTTTATTACAAAATAAACGCACTCAAATTTATTCACCTTCGGCTCATGAGGCTAAAGGTTGGGTGTTGCTTGAAATTCTCTTCACGCATCTACTTCGTTACGAATTCCTTGAACTTTTCTCTTTACAAGCATAGCTTGTGAAAAATATAAAGATATGTCGGCGGAATTCGGTGCTTCCGATAAATCGGAACAGGCATTGTATCTGCATAAAGAGAATTTCATGAATTATTGCGGTTAAAGTATTTACATCTTAAATGTAAACGAAGAACTCTACAATAATTTTCAATATATTTTTTATATTTGACAATTATAAATTAAATTGCAAGCACCTATATTTTAAACAGTGTTTTAAACGGTTTATTTGAATTTTATTAATTGAAATTATATTATGATACCCAGAATATCTAAAAAAATAAAAGCACAATTTAGCAAACTAGTACATAATCCTGCAACTTCAGGAATTTTATTAATTATCAGTACAATTATAGCATTGTTATGGGCTAATGCCGGTGATGGACATGCTTATCATGACTTTTGGTACAAAACTTTATTGCGCATTGGTAATCCCGGACAGTTTTTTTACGATGTGAGTATTCATCATTTTGTGAACGATTTTTTGATGGCAATTTTCTTTTTCTTAATAGGATTAGAAATAAAACGTGAAATAAAAGCAGGCGAATTATCAAGTATGAAAAAAGCTGCAGTCCCTATATTTGCTGCTATAGGAGGCATGTTAATACCCGCATTACTGTTTACGGCGTTTAACTATAACATGGAGTCTGTTTCGGGTTGGGGTGTGCCGATGGCAACAGATGTTGCTTTTTCATTAGGGATTTTAGCCTTATTGGGCAGTCGTGTACCTTTAAGTTTAAAAATATTTTTAACCGCATTTGCAATAGCCGATGATATTGGTGCGGTTTTGGTAATTGCAATTTTTTATACAGACCAAATTGTTTTTAGCGAAATTATTGTTGCAATAGCAGGAATAGCATTGCTTATGGGAGCCAATTATGCGGGTGTTCGTAACCGTAACTTTTATTACTTAGTGGGTATTTTAATTGTTTGGGTGGCTTTTGTATATTCAGGTGTTCATGCTACTATTGCAGGAATTTTAGTTGCATTTACCGTACCGGCAGATACAAAAATTGATACACAAACCTATATTAGTAAAACACAAGAATTGGTAAACCGCTTAAAAAAATTAGAAAATGAAGACGAAGAAGGAATTATTAGCGTAGAAAAACACGATATTTTAATGAAGCAAAAGGAATTATTATTATGTGCTTATAATCCGTTGCAATATAAGGAACATTTTTGGCACCCCATTGTAAACTTTTTAATAATGCCAATTTTTGCTTTAGCTAATGCAGGTGTTCTAATTTCAGGAAGTTTTAGCGATTTAATTGTCGAACCAATATTTTTGGGTATCTTCTTTGGTTTGATTTTCGGTAAATTAGTTGGAGTATTTTTTATGACCAAGTTAGCACAGTGGTTAAAAATCGGAGTGCTCCCAAAAGAAATTAACAACATGCATATTGCAGGAGTAGGTTTATTGGCAGGTTTGGGTTTTACAATGTCCCTGTTTATTGCAAATTTAGCATTTTTCAGTGAGGAGCATATTAATATTGCAAAACAGTCTATTCTTGTAGCCTCATTTGTAGCAGCGGTCTCAGGATATTTAGTACTGCGTTTGTCAGGCAATATCAAAAAAAAAGCTTAATTCATCTAAATTAGCAGCTCTATAAGTAATTTTATCGTATCTTTATATTATACACCATGCTCAACTGTTTATTTAAATTTTTATAATGAAAAAAATTTATTTTACCGGTATTCTTTTAATTATTTTTGCTCTATCAAGTTGTACCATTACTCAGGAATTTTATTTCAATAAAGATTTTTCTGGAACTTATACTAGCTCTATTGATATGTCTAAATTGATAGAAGCTATGAATTCTAGCGATGGAGCAGACAGGAGTTTTACTGACTCTTTAAATTTAATACTCAGAAAGACTGAAGAAAAAATGAAAGGGACAGGTATCAGTAATTTAAAATCAGGCTGGAAAAATGATAAAATACTATTTATCAGTTATGATTTTTCAAATATCGATGTATTAAACAAAGCTTTAAACAACTCCGGGATAAGCGAGAACAGCACTCCGCTTGAAAAAGATTTTGTTTTCTTTACTCTTAAAAGAAAAACGCTTACTTATCATGGTATCCCGCCAAAAGAAACAGCAGAAGGAGGTAAAGATTTAGGAGTAATGAAAGATTATTATAAATACAAAGCAATTTTTAGCTTCGAGCGAAAAATTAAAAAATCAGATAACCCAAAATATAAAATTTCAGAAGACAAACATAAAGCTGTAATGACAGCTCCTCTTTTTGATATTACAAAACCTGGTTTTAACTCAAAAATTAAGTTTAAGTTAAAATAACACTGCTTGGTTAATATTGCCGGTTTAAAAAATAGAGGACATAAATTAATTGATTTTGGCACATTATTAACATTGCAGGGCAATCTCTTTTAAAATATTTGTTTGAGAAAAACCGTAGGTTTGACATATTTTAGCCCATGATGTAAATCATGGATATATTGTCAAAACACGAACAAAATGCCATCGGCATGAAACGGTATTTATTAAAATAACATGCAACAAACACCAGATTTATACCGATTAAAAAAAACAATTACATCCGGCGCTAAACAATACCAGTCCTACGGACTTAACACATCTATTTTTAAAAGCGATTGTCATAAATCTATTTTGGGCTAAAGCCGTTTTTTCAATATTTTTTACCCGACACTTTAGTATCAAGCTAATAATTAACAACATAATCGCATACTCTAATTTAAACCATAGTCTTAATATTTTGTAACTCAAGGATTAGCAACAATTTACAAGCACTTCCCAACCCCTGTAAAACATTGATTAACAAAAAATTATACTGCATACTGATTTAGAAATAGTAATATCCACAAAATACCTTTACAGTTTGTAT
>JALWNR010000115.1 GCA_027083715.1 Bacteroidales bacterium | reverse complement strand
CTTAATATACTGATAGTAAATGTATTGTAATGTAACCGTAACAAAAGCGGTGAATTTTGCGGGTTAAGTTATCCGATTATAAATTAAGCCCAAAATGTTTCAATAAAACTTCTTTGCGCTCTTCGGGACTCATATGTTTGGTATCCACACGGTTTTTATTATTTACCAAAAATTTTTCGGCAATATCTGTTTTCATTACCACCTTAGCAGGATTTCCCATAACTACCGAGTTGTCAGGTATTTTTCCGCGCACCACCGCACCGGCACCAATAATGCAATTATCACCAATTTCAGTACCCGGCAATATAATGCAATTAATCCCGATAAACGAATTATTACCTACGATAATTTTACCAAAAACCGTAATATTAGGGTGTTTATTCCTAAATAACCACACTGAGCCATCGTGTGTGATAAAAGTAACACCCGGCGACACCACTACATGATTCCCTATTTCAATCAAATAAGGCTCTGTAGAAAAATTAATGGTGAAAATCAGGCAATCATCACCAATTTTAGCACCTCTGCCACGTAAATAATTTATGCGATAATTATTATCTCTGCCTTTTAGCTTATACTTGATAATCGAATTTCTGATTCTATTATAAATCTTTGTTATCATGCTATTTTCCGGTAATATCAGTTTCGTCTCCTTTTCCGCTCATTACATCAATAATCCGTTTAGCAAAATACGGAATTACTTTTTCGGCAAACTTTTTACCCGGATGCGAATCGTTTGGAGCTGCTGCATATTCATCTTTCAGGTATAAACCTCCTTCGGTTTCCAACGCATAAAAATCCCATAGGTAAATATTATCACCTTTTTCGTCCCATTCATTGCGCATCCAATCAACAAATTCTTTCATACGCAAGGCACTTTCTTCGGTATTATTCACTTTTGAATGAACAGCTCCTGTCCATACCAAGAATTTGGTATCGGGAAACTGATGCATTTTCTCTTTCAGCGCATTATATTGCAGTTTGTAATTTTCCACCCGATGTTCCTCTGAATCAATATCAGGAGTTCCGGTATCTTCTTTTATTGTACTCACCGGATAGCAATGCTTCCAAATAATCAATCCGTAATCTTTACTAAGCATTTCCAAGGTCGGTTCTTCCATAAAAGGCTTATCTCCGGCATTTTTTACCCAGATATTGTAATAATCAAATGGATAATTTTTCCAACCGTAAGGTTGCTTTTTGGGAAAAATTAAATCTTCGATAAAAAAATCGGTTTTATGCTTTTTGTTATATTTTTTTATCTGTTTTTCAAGATTTCCTTCTTTAAATAATTTCCACGAAATCTTAGAAACATCACCGCGCCAAATATTCTGGCCGGTACTGTGATGCAAAAAAATAGCTTTATGTTCTTTGGGCATGTCTTTAGTATTTTGGTTTGTGCAAGAAAATAAAATTAAAAAACTGAATAAAAATACAAATAAATGTTTGTTCATAGAATTTAGTTTTTGGTTTACAGTTCAAAAATAATTGATTTGTATAAAAATACTGATTTTTTTTATCAATGAAACAGTTTATTTGATTGAAATATGGAAAGTGCAATACTGTTAAATGAATTATTTTGGGTTTATTGT
>JALWNR010000114.1 GCA_027083715.1 Bacteroidales bacterium | reverse complement strand
GATCATTTTTCCTGACACTGCCTACAAGGGGCATTTGCAGGAAGATGGATACAATGCAATTTACTTTACTAAAACATCACATAGCTGGATACGAGATATTTATATAAAAAATGCTGATACTGGAATTAATATTAATAAGAGCAAAAATATAACCATTGAAAAGATTACCTTAAAAGGACGAAAGGGCCATTATTCTATCGTACTTTCGAACTCAAACGATATTTTAGTCAAAAATTTCAACCTATATTCAAAAACCAGGCATGGACCAAGCGTAGGCACAGCCTCAAGACGCAATGTTTTTACAGATGGAGTAATACACAACTCGCCTATCGATCAACATATGAGCTTAAATGAACAAAATCTTTTTGATAATTTAAAATTCGTATTATATGATGCCGGCAGCTTATTTCAACATGGTGGAGATAGTGATAGAGGACCGACAAGTGGCGCCTTTTCAGTATTCTGGAATATAGAAATACAATTTGATAAAAATCCAGATATTACATTGAAAAATGCACCCTCTGCAAGATTAGTAGGCATTCATGGTTCAAAGAAAATTAAATTAAATTACAAACCAAATGCTTATATTGAAGGCCTTAATCAGCCTCAATTGCAACCAGCCTCTTTGTACCAGTATCAACTTAAAAACAGATTAAATTAGTTCTGGAAACAAAGGAAGTTATAGTCAGGTTTTATATTAAACATCAGGCTATTTACTGTCTTTATTGTCAGGAAACAGAATTATCAGTGGTGTGTATCAGAGGTAGATATGTAATTTTTTAAGAAAATTTAACAGATAGCCTCTTAATGAATGAAACATCTTTTAATTTTAAACAGGGTTTTTCAATAAAATACCAGGATAAAACTGCCAATATTAGAGTTGCAATCCAGGACATAGATATTAAATTATTGACCTCTATTTCTCTATAAACATGTACAATACTCTGTTGTACAGGAAAAGCATAGATGTACATCCCATACGAGTAATCCCCCAGTAAATTATACTTTCTTACAGTACCTTTCGGTATATAAGCAATATATAAAACAATATATGGTAATGTTAAAACATATACAAAATAAAGGAATTCACTTTTAAAAGCGATTATAAATAAAAGAAAAAATAACATGAAAACAAACGCTAAATGGTTCATATATATTTTATCCCTAAATATATAATAAAATGAGCCCAGGAAAAAAAATGTAGTAAAACGAAAAAGAGTTACAATAAATTTTGGATCAATAAAATTAATACTCTTTATTATTAGTAACACAACAAGAGCTACAATTATTAATGTTTTTATAACAAAGGAAAAGTTTCTTCGAAATAACATCCAGGAAACACCTAAAAGTACATACATTCGTAATTCCCATGGTAAAGTCCATAAAGAACCATTAACTACCTCAGGATACGGATTACTTTCAAAAACACCGGGTAGGTTATATTCAGGCCTCCAAACCAAAGAAACATTCTTTAGTATAAAAAGTATTGTTTGCTGATTAAAATAATATTCTGAAAAAGCTCTATCTGTAAAATACACACCTACTATAAAGACACAAAATAATACAGCAACAATCAATCCGGGGAAGATCCTTAATAT
>JALWNR010000113.1 GCA_027083715.1 Bacteroidales bacterium | reverse complement strand
GTTCAATATGTTATATGCTATCATCATAATCGCGAAGAAGATCAAGAGCTATTGGACTATTATTTAGCGGATATTATTAAACAAGACCTTGAAGAACGCAAACACCTATTAAACATCGACTATCCCCTTAGCCACACTTTTAGCGTTTCTGATATACGGCAAAAGATTGAAAACAACTATGAGCATTATTTTAAACTTTTGGTACTACTAAAAGGTGTGCTTCATAAGTGTGACTATGCTGCTTCGGCTCATATCGAAGCTGAGTGTTGTCCTGAATTTAGGAAACAATACCGTCATGTATTTTATACATGGGTCAATAAAAATTTCAAGTCTGGTTTAAAACCTTTTCAGGAAAAGGCCAACCTGTTTTCAGAAAAAAGCTTATTACTAACAGCATCTACAGGGATGGGAAAAACAGAATTTTCCATGAATTGGCTAAATGGGAAAAAAGGATTTTATCTGTTGGGTATACGCATAGCAGTAAATGAGATGTATAAAAGATTTGTTAAAATTTTTAAGCCCCAAAATGTGGGGCTTTTACATGGTGAGTCCTCTTTGCAGATGCTTGACGCCTCAATGAATAGTGATGACTACCGGGAAAAACTAACCAAAACCCGTCAGATGTCCTATCCCCTCATGATTGCCACTGCTGACCAGTTGATTCTTTCAGTTTTTAAGTACAGGGGCTATGAATTACATTATCTGACTGCTTCATATTCCCAGATCGTTGTTGATGAAATACAAAGTTTTTCACCGGAGGCTCTGGCTGCCATTATTGTTTTTCTAAAAGATATACACCACCTGGGAGGACGGTTTCTTGTCATGACAGCGACATTACCTCCTTTTGTCATAAAAGAATTGATGTCATTAAAAGATGTTATCCATTTGCCGGATGAATTATCTCCGAAAAAGCGCCACTATATTCAAACACATAATATTTCCATTATGAATGATAAAGCGGAAGATCTAATAAGAGAGTCATATAAAAAAAATCGAAAAATTTTGGTCATATGTAATACGATATCACAAGCTCAGAAAATGTTCCTTCAACTTATGGACTTATCTCCCCGGCTTCTACACTCAAACTTTATCCGCCTCGACCGCGCCAAAAAAGAAAAAAATATCATGGATGAATCAAAAGACCGGGAAGGCGAGGCCTTGATATGGATAACCACTCAATTAATAGAAGCAAGTTTGGATATTGATTTTGATATTTTATTTACGGAGTGTTCCACAGTTGACAGTATGTTCCAACGCTTCGGCCGCTGCTGGAGAAATAGGCAAGAAGATTACACAGCCAAGTTTCCAAACATTCATATCTTCAAGGTAAACAGTAATAATATTTACGATACGATCCTTTTGGATCGCAGCTGGCAAATCCTTCAGAAGTACAGCAACGGCATGATTACCGAACAAAATAAGCAGACCATAATTCAGGAAGTTTTTAACAACATCGAACAAACTTCATACGGTACAAGATAGTATGAAATGAAGGAACGACTGGAACGCGGTTATCGTGCGGATAACCGTACCAGGGCACGAAAAATATTCAGGTCTATTGTGGACAATTATCTTGTTATCCCTGAACCCGTATTCAAT
>JALWNR010000112.1 GCA_027083715.1 Bacteroidales bacterium | reverse complement strand
AAAAAAAGAAAATAACGCAAAGAGCTATATATCAAGGATACGTTTTTGCTCTATTAGAACTAGAGAAAAATTTGTAAAAAAAAATAAAAAAAATGAAAAAAATAAAAAAAAATAAAGAAAAATAAAAAAAAAATATTTATTACAATTGCTGTAACATTTATCTGGGTTTCAGCATTTTTTTTTGGTTGTACCGATCCCACTGATGCAGGTATTGGTATTATACCTGAAGATGCATTAATCAAGCTGGAATCCTTTGATACCATTGCTATTGAAGCATATACCTACAAAGATGATTCAGTGCTTTCGAGTAAAACTGCCAGTGGTATTCTTGGTAGCTACATTGATCCTGTTTTCGGAAAAACAAAATCCGGTTTTGTAATGCAAATAAGCCCGGGAGCAATAACCGGGTTTGGAGATAATCCGGTTGCCGATTCAATGAAACTCTTTTTGCGATACATTGCCGATACCACTGCTCCATTATATGGAAATATGAATACAGAAATGATTTTCAAAGTTTCTGAAGTAAAAAACGATTTATCCATAGACTCTTCTTATTACACTTTTTACAGACCTGAATGGCTCGATTTAGGTGAAGTCTTAGCTGAAACAACTTATTTTCCCGAAGATGGGCGAAATGATACAGTTGTATTAGCAGTTGATTTGAATACAAGTTTCGGACAACGTATCATGGACAATTATGATGAATGGAATGATGTTGCAGACCCGAGAGATACAAGCTTCTATAACTATTTTAAGGGAATGTATATTGAATCTAATAATATTGGATATGATGGTTCTTTATCAATTTTTAATTTATTAGATTCTGAGACAAAGGCAGTTTTATATTACCATAATGATGAAGATACTCTTGAATTGTCTTTCTTAGTACCTAGCCTCAGTGTCCGGTTTAACATGATAGAGCATTTATATGACGCACCCGGCTTTTTGCCCGATTTGGATAATCCGGAAAGTGTTGAAGACAGCGTGGTTTACATACAAGGATTAGGTGGTTTAAAAGCAAGATTAAAAATACCGGGCTTAGACAGCCTGAAAAAATCTGGACTTTGGGGCGTGAATAAGGCAGAACTTATTCTTTATTCTGAAAATAGTTCATTGAGCCAAGAAGATGATTTTTCTGCACCTTCACAATTAAAAATATTAGCAATTAAACCAGATGGTAGTACAGAAGTTCTAGTTGACTATCTTGGTGAAACCTCTTATCTAGGTGTAAATTATGAAAATGGAAATTATTTATTTGATATTACCTACTACGTGCAGCAAATATTAAGTGGTGCTGTAGAAAATGATGGATTTTATATTTTATCAAACAGTAATTTTGTTGATCCATCCAGAGTGGTTATTACGGGAACAAAACATCAAAATCCATTAAGAATGCGACTTACACTCAGAAAGTTAAATTAAATAATTCATAACAAAAGAAGTAAAAAAGGAAGTTTACCCGCAAAATTCACCGCTTTTGTTATAGTTACATTACAATACATTTACTATCAATACATTAAGTGAGTTTTATCACAAAACAAACGCACTCAAATTTGGGTGTCGCTTGAAATTCTCTTCACGCATCTACTTCGTTACGAAT
>JALWNR010000111.1 GCA_027083715.1 Bacteroidales bacterium | reverse complement strand
TGAATTTTAATTATATGGATATTTTTGTGTTTATTAAGTTGAAATTTAATGTTATATTGTCTAAGCACTGAACGATTTGTAAGATCATTGTTTTTTGATGCCTGTAGTATGATATTTTCCCAATACTTTAATTTGCTTTTAGAGGAAATAGAGTATAAATCGTTTGGTTTAATATTTATTGTATCTAACATGGAAGATACTATTTTTAAACGTATTCCGGATGATTCTTTTGCCATTTCAATTATGGAATCTGCTTGCACATAATTTTCAATATTATTTGTTATAAATATTATTGTTTGGTAAGAAGTACCGGAAATCTGTAAATCTTCTAAAAAGCTTAAAGTTTGTTCTATCAAACATTCAGGCTTTACTTTTTTGCTGAAATCTTTTGCAAAATCTTTTGCAAAAAGTATAAATTTCTTGTTTGCAGGCGTATATGCATAACTTAAAGGTAAAAAACACTTATAGTTTGTATTCGTTTGCCCAAATCCAATATTGATTAGTGTATGTGTGTTATTTAAAATTTCTATACTGTTCACTAAAGCATCGAAAATAAATTCTTGTTCTTTTTTACTAAGTGATTTATAATCAATTATGTAAAATATGTAATTAGGCTTTTCTTCTTTAATAGGATCGATTTTAAAATCTATTTTTCTTTCATCTGAAAAAAGTTGAATATGATTTTTATTCTGGTTTTGAGCTTGTTCTATGATAATTTCAATATTTGGATATGAATCGGTATTAATATTGATAATTTTTAAGTGCTGAGCAGAAGAAAGAGCACCACTCGTAAAGATTAAAATGAAAAATAGTAGAATTTTCATCAGTGGGTATTAAAGGGTTGTTCAGCAAAATTAAACAAAAAATAGTAAAAAAAATGCTGCAAATAGTATTTTTGCAGCATTTTCTTTAATACCCTTAAATCAACAAGTTTCTTTTCCTGCACTTTGCCAATTCTAATGCACTCTTTGACTTTTACTCATTTCTTATATTAATTTTAATGTATTCGTGAGTGCTTCGCAGTTCGCAACAAACATACCTTTGGATTTAAGCTAATATTTTTTTCGTACAAACTAATTTTTAATTTCTTCCATTTCCATACCACATTTAGGACATTTTTCTTTCTCTGTATAAGTTTTATCGCCTTCGCATTTCATTGGGCATTGATAACTTGCCGTTGCCGTTTCATTGTGTTCATGTGTTTGCGTATCATCTTCGCCGGTAGCTTTTTCATCATTAGTGGTACTTGTTTCTGTTTGTACTGCATTATTGTCATTTTCTTCACTTGCAGTATTACAAGATGTTACAAAAATAAAAAATCCGGAAATAATGAATGATAGCATCAAAAATTTAAATTTTTTCATAATCTTAAAGTATTTGTTAAAAATGCAATAAAAAGTATATTTTAACAATTATTATAATCGCTATTTGGAACGGAATAATTAAAAATGTATTTGATATGCTGTAATAATTTGCTAGATAGTTGTTTGTAGTGTGTTCTTTTTTTTCCTCTTTTTATTCTGGCACAATTATAATTAATAGATGCAACATTTTTTTGCGGTTTTTTGTCTTTAAATAAGAAACACAACAGAGCTGGCGTA
>JALWNR010000110.1 GCA_027083715.1 Bacteroidales bacterium | reverse complement strand
TATTAATGTACTCCTGTTAGAGAGTTTGTTAAAAAGCAAATATGAAACAGACTCGGCAGAGAACGGTTTAGAAGCTTATAAAAAAATAACAGAAAATCCACCTGACATAGTACTTTTGGATGTACTTATGCCCTATATGGACGGTTTTGAAACACTTGAAAAAATAAAGAAAAATAAGAATCTTTCAAACATCATCGTTATAATGGTAACTGCAAAAGTTGAAAAAGATGATGTGAAAAAAGCCATGCAATTAGGTGCGGATAACTACATAAAAAAACCCATTGACGCTACCGAACTTTATACAAAAATTGATATACACGCCCGCCTAAAACAAACAGAAGACCAAGTAAATGAGTATCAGGTATATGCCAATATTCATGAAAGTATGATTACAGCACAACGTATTCAACAATCATTACTCCCTGATAAACAAAGTTTTACTAGGATTTTCCCTAATTCATTTACTTTATTTAAACCTCGTGATTTAATTGGTGGAGATTTTTATTTTATAGCACAAAAGTTGAATAAAAAATTTATTTGTGTTTCTGATTCAACCGGACATGGGGTGCCGGCTGCTCTTATTTCTATTTTGGCTTATATGGGTTTAAATTATATAGTTCATAAAAATAATATTACCACGCCTTTACAAGTTGCTCATAATTTGCGCGCTGAATTAATTAACCATTTGGCACGTTCTACTGATACCTATGCATCAGGCAATGGGCTTGATGCTGCTTTTTGCGAATTTAATGAACTTGACAATACACTTAATTTTGTGGGTGCCGGTCGTCCGATAATAATTGTGCGTAAAGAAAAAAATTTTTTACTTGTGAACGGACAAAAAGTAAATGCATTAATGCATAAAGATAATTATCACTTATTTTATATACGTGGTGATTTTGTTTCATTAGATATTGAACCGGAAATAGGTGTTTTAAATAATCATGAAATTAAGTTGGAAAATGAAGATACCGTATATTTATTCTCTGATGGAATAACTGATCAGTTTGGGGGCTCGGAAGAGAAAAAATTCTCAAAAAAGAAATTAATGAACTTACTTCTTGAAAGTCAAACGAAATCCTTAAAATCGCAAAAACTTATTTTATACAAAGAATTAGAGCGTTGGACTCAAAACCATGCTCAAACAGATGATATTGTTATTATCGGGATAAAGTTTTTTTAATACTTTAAATTCGCAATTGATTTATAGATAAAAAAACCACTAATTTCCTATTAATTAGTAGTTTTATTTGTATGAAAAACTTATTTTATAAATTAAATGCGTCTTTAATTTTATCAACATAATCTAATTTTTCCCATGCAAAAAAATCTACTTCTTTTACAATTGGTGCACCATTGTAATTAATAACAACTTCTTCCTTATATGGTTTACGTCCCATGTGCCCGTACGATGCAGTTGGTAAATAAATTGGATATTTTAAACCTAAACGCTCTATAATTTTAGCCGGGCGCATATCAAAAATACCTTTGATAATTTCTGCAATTTCTCCATCTGTTTTATCTATTTTGGCAGTACCATATGTATTAACATATAAAACTACCGGCTGTGATAATCCAATATCATAAGCAACTTGTACTAAA
>JALWNR010000109.1 GCA_027083715.1 Bacteroidales bacterium | reverse complement strand
ATTACTGACGGGCGCGATACTGACCCCAAAAGCGGTTTAGGATACATTAAAAATTTAGAAAATCACCTGCAAAACAGTAATGGAACCATTGCCACACTTATTGGCAGATATTACACTATGGACAGAGATAAACGCTGGGAACGTGTAAAGGAAGGTTATGATTTGATGGTAAAAGGTGAAGGTAAAAAAGTTACCAACATTCAAAAAGCTATCGAAGAGTCTTATGCCGAAGGTATTACCGATGAATTTATTAAAGCAACCGTAAAAGTTGATAAAAATGGAAATCCTTTAACAAAAATTGAAGAAGATGATGTGGTAATTTGTTTTAATTTCAGAACCGATCGTTTACGCGAAATTACTACTGTACTAACGCAGCAGGACATGCCTGAACTTGATATGAAAACTATACCTTTGCACTACTTAACCATGACTCGTTATGATGAAAGCTTTAAAGACATTAAAATAATCTATGATAAAGAAAACTTAAAAAACACAATTGGCGAAATTGTGTCAAAATTAGGATTAAAACAATTACGTATTGCCGAAACCGAAAAATTTGCTCATGTAACCTTTTTTATGAATGGCGGGCGTGATGAGCCTTTTGAGGGTGAAAAACGTATTTTAATTCCTTCACCAAAAGTTACTACTTACGATTTACAGCCCGAAATGAGTGCTTATGAAGTAACAGATGCCTTGGTAGCAGAACTTAAAAAACAAGAGCACGATTTAATTATCTTGAATTTTGCCAATGGTGATATGGTGGGGCACACCGGAATTTACGAAGCAATTTTAAAAGCGGTAAAAGCGGTTGATAAATGTGTGGAAAAAGTAGTAGAGACAGCTAAAGAAAATGGATATGATGCATTAATTATTGCCGATCACGGTAATGCCGATAATGCAGTTAACCCTGATGGCAGCCCTAATACGGCACACTCCCTAAATCCTGTTCCAAGTATTTTGGTAACAGAAGATTTTGATAAAATTAAACCCGGAGTACTAGCTGATGTTGCACCAACTATATTAAACATAATGGGAATAGAAATTCCGGAAGAGATGACCGGAAAAATTTTAGTAGAAAACTAAATCGTGCGTGTCCATAATGTCAGCTCTTTTGTTAAAAGCTTTCGGTCATCAATTAGCTGCTTACTATTAGAGAGCTGAGTACGGTTAAATAAATTAAAAAAATCTTACTTAAAGTAAGCATTGATGATTTTATAGACAAACACAAATTATATTAAATAAGAGAGACAAAGTTTTAATTTTGCGGATTAATTTTTATATTTTAGAAAAGTGATTGAAATAGGCAAAACAATAATTAGTCGTGATTTAATTGACAAAAAATTTGTTTGCGATTTGAAAAAATGCAAAGGAATTTGTTGTGTAGAAGGTGATTCTGGTGCTCCGCTAGAAAAAAAAGAAATAAAACTCCTTGAAAAAGATATTGAAAAAATTTTCCCTTATTTGCGCGAAGAAGGTAGAAAAGCAATTGAAGAGCAAGGAGTTTATGTTATTGATTGGGATAGTGAATACGTAACTCCATTGATAAATAATGTAGAATGTGCTTATGCCGTTTTTGATGGCGATATTGCTTTGTGCGGGATTGAAAAAGCTTATTTTGCCGGAGCAACTACTTTCAGAAAACCAATTTCTTGTTATTTGTATCCCGTAAGGGTAAAAAAGTTTATTAAATTTGATGCAGTAAACTATGATCGTTGGGACATTTGTAAACCTGCAGTTGCAAACGGAAATGAATTAAATGTTCCGGTTTACCGATTTTTAAAAAAACCATTGGAGCAAAAATTTGGAAAGGAATGGTATAATAATCTGGAATTGGTAGCCAAAGAACTTAAAAAAGCGAATCTTGATAAGTAATCATTGACGTTTTCATACCAAAGGCTGTTTTCTGGCAAGCAATAAGTAGTGAGGATTATTAGTTTTTCTTATGTTGTAGAATATTTAATTTTATCGAAGATATCTGTTACTTTGCATCAATAAATTAAAAATTTAAAAAAATGAGAAGAATAGCATTACCCGTAACAAACAACTTATTAAGTGCTCATTTTGGGCATCCTGAGTATTTCTTTATCTATGAAATTAAAGATAATAAAATTGATAAAGAAGAAATGCATACTCCACCGGTTCATACTCCCGGAGCATTTCCTAAATGGTTGGCAGATATGCAAGTTACTGACATAATTGCAGGAGGTATGGGACAAAGAGCCGTAGGCTTGTTTAATGCAAATGGTATTAATGTATATTTGGGTGCGGAAGTAAAAAACCCGAAAGATCTGGTTATTGAACTACTGGAAGGAAGCTTGGTAAGTAATGAAAATTTATGCAATCATGATGGAGACCATGATCACAATCATCATCATGGGCATGGTGATGGTGGACATCATCATTTCAATTAAAAATAAAGCCTGACAATATTGTCGGGCTTTATTTTATATTAAGCATTGATTTGTTCTTTATAAGCAGCAGCATCCAGCAAACTATCAAGTTCTGAAGTATTTTCCAATTTAATTTTTATTAACCAACCATCACCATAAGGGTCTTGATTGATAACTTCGGGAGTATCTTCAAGTTTTGCGTTTACTTCCAAAACCTCACCACTTACCGGCATGTATAAGTCCGATACGGTTTTAACGGCTTCTATTGTTCCGAAAACTTCTTCTTTGGCAAGTTGCTCGCCTTCAGTTTCAATCTCTACAAATACAATATCACCTAATTCGCCTTGTGCAAAATCAGTAATACCGATATACGCTTCATCGCCATCAACTTTTAACCATTCATGGTCTTTGGTGTACTTTAAATTATCAGGTATATTCATTTTCTTAACAATTAAATTGTGAGATTTGACAAGAATTAATAATAAACAAAGTAAAAATGAAATTTCCGGCTTGCAAAATTTTTGAGCAAAAATCTTTAACAAATTTAAACATTTTTAAAACATGTTTTACGGAATCAATGAAAATCTTACACTTACACCAAATTTTATGTTTGAGGTACGGAATGAAGTAGATATTTTGGGAGCATTAATGTCTTGATTATAGAATGCAGTTAAATTAAAGCGTTCGTTTAATGCATAATTGGCAGAAAACCGGATACCCATTATATCTTGCCCTGCAGTGATTTGATCTACTCCTTCTTCTAGTTTACGAATAATGGTCATCATTTTCATATATGAAAAATCGGCTCGTAAATTCAAATCACTTTGAAACTTTTGCTGATTATTACGTGTTTTTATAATAATAGGAAGTTGATCAAAACGATAACCTGCTCCAATAATAGTTTCAGAAGTAATCAAATCAATAAGTTGATTATTTGAAAAACTTAATGTAAGGGTTCTCCCCCTACGATATTCTAATTTTGTATTTAGGTTAGAAACCCAAGTAACATCAGCACTAAACAGCGGATTAAAACCTTCGGTAATAGATACTGTTGCAATTTCTTGTTCGGGAATAAACAAACCGTTTGTATTATCTCTTGTCCAACTATAACCATCATATGCTTGTTCATCCCAGTTAAAAAATGCGTTGGTATTATACGAACCAATATTATAGGTAGATTGATATGCATGACTGATGTTGAAGGTTTTAATAATAGAAGTAAATTCAGGTACATTATAATTTATACGCCAGTTAGGCATAGGTATTTTTGGAAAAGGACTTGCATCAACTTTATTTACCGATTTTCCGGTATATGCTGCTAAAAATGCAGGTATCAATACTTCTTGCGAAAGCGCTGAATATCCATTCGGGTAACCATCGTTAATAATTGCACCTGTTATAGGGTCTATATTTGGCTCGTTGATGTCATATTGAGGGCTTCCCGGCAAGCGAGCAGCATTTCTTTCTCTTGCCAATCGCCATGCAACATCAAAACGATTATTCTTAAATGTTTCATAAACTTCTGAAAAATAATTGGTTCCATACTTTTTAAATGAAGTATTCAGGCTTAAGATGGAAATGCTGAAATTTCCTGTAAATAAACGGTTATGTGGATTAAATACTCCGTTTTGATCGGCAATCCAAAACTCATTTCTGGAATTAGAAGAATTTCTAAATGCCAAGATATCTATTTTTAAACCTTTTATGGGTTCTAAACTGGCTTTTATATTAATTTTTTCAGTATTAGTCATCACATAGGGCGATGTTTGTAGTGAATCGGTTGTTACCCACCCGTTATCAGTTGCATATCGAGCAAAATTAACATCCTGCCAGCCTGTAATAAATGCTAAGCCGGGTGCCATTACTCCATTTGTTTCTTTTAATCCAAAATATTGTGTTTGCGGCAAATAACCGGGTAGTATTGTACCACCGCCGTATTCATAAGTAATGGTTATATTTTTCAAGCCAATGACAAAATAAGCTAAATTATCTCCCAATGCACGTAAAAAATTATCATGGATTTCCTTTTTTCCAGTAACAACAGCTGTGGCATTGCGGTAATTGTCTGTTGCTCGAAACTTTACTTTATTTTTGTTTACAACAATCAATTCTCCCTTAATTTCCTGACCGTTTTCATCAGTAACTTTTATACTTATATTTTCTGTATTTAAATTATGAATAATGGATTTGCCAATATCTTTTTTAAAACGCAGGTTTTCTTTTTTAAAAGTAATTTCTCTGTATTTTATTTCTTTTTTTGCACCACTCCTCATTCGTTGGCTAAGTTTTTTCAAATAAGGAATTTTGCTGTAGATTTTGTTAAAATTCAGCTGTCCGTTTAATTGAATCGTGTTTGAATTAGAAAGTTTATTTCCTAACTGAATATCACCGGTTTGTGGACCTGTAGCCCAATTATAAGTTGCTTTATATCTTGCTGTTGCAGATGTCCATGTTAAAAGAGGAATTTTTGAAATAGGTATATTGTAGCTGGCAATAATTTGATGATTAAAGTTGGTGTTTCGTCCAAATGACAAAATATTTTGCCATAAAGTATCTCGTTTTTGATTGTAATCAGGATCATTCGGATTCATTGAACCGTAAGGTTCATCAATTCTGGCTGTATTTTGCGCAGTATATTGAAATTTTAAAGCTTTTGTCAGGCTGTATTTTAAATCATAGCTTCTGCGCCAAGTAAAATCTTTTTTATATGTAGGAGTTATTAGCGCATTAGCATCAGTAATATTTCTAATTAAATTTTCCTGATACTTACGTACCATATCTGTTCGGAACGAAAACATGGTAGGCATCAAGTAAAAGTTAAAATCGCGAATGAGTTTAAGTGCATTGTTTTTAAAGAGTTTAACTTTTCTGAAAGGCGTATAACTTTTGGGTCGATTATTAAATACATAAGCAAATGAGCCTGCATGATTTTTTGTAATACTGTATTGGGTCTTAATGTTTCTTGAATATATTTCGTTGTAAGCAAAACTTGCCGAGAAATTGGAAATATGATAAAAGGGTTTCTTTTTGCCTTGTAAACGTGCCGGATTACCTTCAATTTTAAAGTTGGTTATATTAAAACTCTTACGCCGTACATAATCCAAAACAATTTTCTGGATTGAATCTTTTTCTATTGGCGACATTTCGGGATTAGACAATGTTGTTTTTAATAAAATATCAGGATCTAACGGATTGTAGAGCGGACTTTTTACATTCTCACCATAACTAAAAAACAAAGGAATGCGGACTCTATTCTTTTTCGGGAAAAATTTTCCTAATTCTAAATTTGTAGCTAAATCATAAGAGTAACGGTCCTCTAATTGACGATCGTTTATTTTATCTTCTAAACTTCCAAAACCACTTTTACTTGTATGACCTGATATTGTAAAACTACCTAAATCAGCAAGTTTTGTACTTACTCGCATATTTGAAGCCCAACCGCCGTTTTGTCTGAAATCAGTAACACGCAATTCATTCATCCAAACCAAGCCTGATTTTGGTAAACCATCGTCAGGAATTGGATTATTTTGTCTTGCAGGATTTCTAACGCCAATCATTACCGCTTTAATATTGCTTAAATTTGGATTTCCGACAACTACAACTTTTCGTCCCTTACTTGCAGTAATATCAACGGGAATGTTATTATCGTCCAGATATTGTACAAAAGGAGTAATTAATTCAACATTTGAGCCTGATTTGCGCATAGCATTATTTCGCATTTCTTTTACAAGTTGTAAAAGTTCGAGTTCAAAATCAATTCGATTATCAGCAGGCCAAACCAATAAGCGATCTGCTTCTGAGTCATTATTATAATTAGAACGGTAAGGCGTTAATTTTACAGGAATTTCATATTCATAATAATTTTGCTTAAAATCCGAACCTATTCTTATAAAAACAGAGAGCTCATCGTCTTCAAGTACATCATCTATTAAAGCTTCGGCATGTACTTCCATTTGCAAGCGTTTATATTGTCGAATATCAATATTTATATTCTTATAGGCAGCTTTAGAATCGCCATCGTTCAAATTTGCAACACGCATAGAAATTGACTGCTCGTTTAATTGTCTTAAATAAGGATTTGTAGGGTCGGTTACCCTAGATATACCCGGCGGTAGAACATAGTTAACAGGTACTCGTGAACCATTTTCTTCAATGCTCACCACAGAAACATCATAACCTTCATCTTCGGTTTGCGGATAAGTAGTACCTTCTGTACCTTGTGTTATGTTATCACGATATGTACGCCATTCACTTCTTACCAAATCAAGGCGTGCAAATCGTAAAACAATGCTTTCGCTAAAATCACGTAAAAATAAACGCATAAAACGGATGGAACGAAAATCGGAAATCGGACCTATTTTTTGTTGTGGTTTATATATAGGGATTTTAAATAAATACCATTTAATGATTGTATCCGGCATATCTTGCCTTGAAACAGTAGCTTCTCTAATATCCGCAATATAATTTTTACCTACCTCCATATCTTCGGGTCGGATGCTTACCTTATACTGAAAATAAGTTTCTTCTTCATTCAGAGTATTGTCTTGATTAATATCTTCTACATCGGGAAGTAATGTTGCCGTAGTAGGATAGGGCTCCGGTGATTGCTCGGCTGTAGGAGAATTTCCTTCCAAACCATTATAATATTTATAGCGATCAAGAATTTTTACATTTTGATTATCATAATCAGAGCCTCTAAAAAAATGATAATCATCGCTTGATGGGTCTTTTTGAGCTTTTAAATAAGCTTGGCTTCCTGCTCCGAAAGTATTTGAAACTTGCTCTAAATAATCGGCAAAAAAGCTTCTTTCCTGTTCGCTGCTTAAACCATCCAAACCAACATCCTGAAATACTCTGGCTGCGGGGTCATTGTCAAAAGCATTTACCAAAGATTGCTGCAAAGGAATACGC
Source organism: Bacteroidales bacterium (assembly GCA_027083715.1). Taxonomy (GTDB): domain Bacteria; phylum Bacteroidota; class Bacteroidia; order Bacteroidales; family NBLH01; genus NBLH01. The sequence goes on along the minus strand of JALWNR010000109.1, from coordinate 151 downwards.
CCCCAAACAGTTGTATCTACCAGGTCTCCGTCAGCTGTTACCGGTAGTCCGTTTTCAAAGCTTTTACGGGTATCTTTAAGAATATCTTCCGAAATGTATCCTAAATTAAAATATAAATCACCTCCGGGGTTATTGGCTTGGGTTTCCAAAA
>JALWNR010000108.1 GCA_027083715.1 Bacteroidales bacterium | reverse complement strand
GCAAATTAGTGTATCATTTTTTGCAACTTTGTGTTTTTGCAGTAAAGAAGACTTAAAAGTTTATGAGTTTAATGGTTTAATGGTAAGAAGGATAATTGATAATTAGATGCTGATTAACACAGAATAACATAAGAAAATTACGTAGTAATTTTAACTTATCATTAACTCAAAGGAGACAGATAATGTTTATTATCCGGTTTTCTGCCGTAAAATATATCGTCCATTTTCAGTGCGACATTAGCAAAAATATATGAGTTTTTTATTCCCGAACGCACCAAATTATGCAATAAATTATTCGGGTGTGCGTAAGGACATACCTGAATACATTTACCGCAATCCGTACCCACAATATTCCAATAAGTAAAACAAGCTTCGTGATTAATTTTCCAACGAACTACACCACCTATTTCTTGCATTGGCTCAAACATAATAGCACGAGAAGGACAATTATCAGCACATTTTTTACAGATAGTACAGAAATCAATTACCGACGGCTCATACTTGTATTCATCAATCACCAAAGGAATATCGGTTGTTACCACTCCAACACGCACCCGCGGACCCAATTCGGGTGTCATCAATAAGCCCATGCGCCCAAACTCACCCAAGCCGGCATCACGCGCCACTACCGGACAAATAACCTGGTAATTCCCATCAAAGTGTGGCAAAGCAGAATATCCCAGATTACGTATAAACATGGCTAATTGCACCGCTATATTTCCTGCATTCAAATACTGCTGCGATGACTCCATAATGGTTTCGGCATTGGGTGCCATATCCAACATGTCTTTGTCCATTTCCACAGTAAAAGCTATTGCGAATGGATGATTATTTTTTATTTTCTTCCCGTATTCTTCGCCACGCCCCTTCACACTATACAAGTGATAATCTTTTAGTTCCGTAATACCAACACTAACAGCACCAATTTGCTTCAACCATTTCTTAATATAGTTGCTTAAATCCTTCGGATTTACTTCTTGCTTTTCTCTATGGATGTGTTCTTTTTTGTAAGGAACAAAAGCTTCAACAGTCATAAAATTGGCTTCAGCACTAGCAAACTTAAATGGATGATATTTCGTTGCTTTATCAGACAACAAACCGGGCTTTTCTCTGAATTTATCGTCCAAAGGCTTTTTATCCGGATTTCTTTTGTAATACTCATCAAATCGTTCAGTTTCGGGAATTAATTCATTGCGCGAAAACATAATATCCCGCTCATCAAATTGTGTAGTAACTTTACCTGCCGGAATATGATTTTTATTCCTGGAAGGAATAAGTAAAACGATTACAACAACAAAACTTATAATTAGAAAAGCAATTGTACTATTTATCTGAACTTTTACTTCAAACAGTTGCAACAAAAAATAAAACAAAACAAAAATTATAGCAAAACCCAAAGAAACAAATACCGATTTTCGCTCACCTTCAAGTTTAAAAGCAATTGAAATAATGATAAATAACAATGCTATCCCCAAATAGACATAAATAATATTTTGCATAAATACATAATTTAGTAAATACTGACATTTTTTCAGTTACCGAATAGGAATGGTTTAAACCCAATATTTTATAAAGATTATATAAAGAATAACAATAATCAAAA
>JALWNR010000107.1 GCA_027083715.1 Bacteroidales bacterium | reverse complement strand
TTTATCCTGAACACCAAAATGTTCGCCTGTTCCGGCACCTGTTGCACCCATTGTGCCAAAGCCGTGTGCATCATCTACTAATAAACGAAAATCGTATTTTTCTTTTAAGTCGGTAATTGCTTTCAGGTTACCTAAGTCGCCTTCCATACCAAAAACACCTTCGGTGATTACCAAAACGCCACCACCTCTCAGGGCAGCCTGACGTTCGGCTTTTTTTAGCATTTTTTCAAGGCTTTCCATATCATTATGCTTGTACACAAAGCGTTTTCCCATGTGCAGGCGAAGTCCGTCAAGGATAGATGCGTGTGAGTCCGAATCGTAAACGGCAATATCGTTTCTTCCCAGTGTCGCATCAATAATTGAAACAATTCCCTGATAGCCGTAGTTTAAAAGATAGCCACGTTCTTTTCCAACAAAATCTGCCAGTTTTTGTTCCAGCTCTTCATGATATTTGGTTTGCCCGCTCATCATACGTGCGCCCATAGGGTAGGCAAGACCCCATTCTTTGGCTGCCTCGGCATCTGCCTTTCTCACTTCGGGATGATTTGCCAAACCAATATAATTATTTAAACTCCATGTTAAAACATCCTTGCCTCGAAATTTCATAATTGGAGCAATTTCTCCTTCTAATTTTGGGAATAAATAATAACCATGTCCAACTTCCTGATATTTTCCTAAATCAGAATTAGACATTTCCATTTTATCAAAAACGTCTTTGTGCTTCATAAATTAAATCTTTTATGCTAATTGTAATGTGTTGTAATTAAGTATTTTACTAGAATAGTTTATTTTTATGTTATTTAGAATAATAAATAATATGCAAATGTAATAGTTTTCATGAATTATGCGAATAATTTCCAAACTATTCATAGATAGTTATGTCTGCATAACATAAAATTTTACTCTTTCAACATATTTTGTATGTTGTTTATTGAACCATCGGTTTTTACCGGTTGAAGTTTTAATATTTTCGTAAATAGCAAATATAAGTCTGTATTGCTAAATAATTCTTGTTTATATCCTTTTTTAAATGCGGGTCCTATGGCATAAAAAATGGCAAACATATCGCTGTTTGCATTATCATATCCGTGAGTACCGCCCTTATATTTTAATTTTTGAGTTTTTCGCAAAATAGACCAACTTGAATCGGCTACTACTACTAAATCTAAATCACGAGGATTATTTCCATAGTGTAATCTTTCAGGTAGTTCACCGCTTTTCCAACATTTTATGTGCTCAATTTGCAAGGCATTAAATACTTTGTCTAACTTTCCGGCTTTTACTTTAATATTGTAAACAGGGTTTGCTCCGGTAATTATTTCAATATCGGCAGTATCAATAAAATCCTCAAGATAAATAACTCTTTCGGGTGCTATAGGGCACATACCGTGGTCTGATGTAAAAATAAGGTTTACTTTATCTGCAATATTTGTAGTTTTTAATTTTGCAAGAAAAACACCTGTTAAACTATCTAAATAAGCCACTTTTGCAAGGGTTTGTTCACTTTTGGGTCCAAATTTATGTCCAATGCCATCCGGTTCATGCATGTACCACATGATTAAATGTGGGCGCTTGTTTTCAGGCAATTGCAACCAGGCGATTACAGTATCTATTCTGTCCTCAAAAGGCATATTGTGCTGATAATTTTTCCAGAAGGTGGCTTGAATATTTTTAACAGGAGTTTCACTTCCTACCCAAAAAAGAGTAGCGGCTGTTAAATGTTGTTTTTCGGCTGTTACCCAAATGGGTTCACCTTTATAAAATACCGGATTTTTTACTGATTTTCTGTCCGGAATACGGTAAAGCATTTTAAGGCTGTCATCCCAAAATTCATTGGCTGTAATTCCGTGATCATCAGGATATAAGCCTGTTGCTATTGTATAATGATTCGGAAACGTTTTTGTAGGGAATGAGGGCTGGATTTTTCCTCGAACCCCGTTTTTTTCTATGTAATCCAAATTAGGAGTATTTGTCATATCCGGATAATCCCAGCGAAAACCGTCCATGGATAAAATAATCAGGTAAGGAGCATCTTTTGGGGTTTCAGTTTTATTTGTGCAAGCATTGAATAGCAGAGCTGCAAATATCAAAAAATATAAAAATCGCATAAAAATAGAATTTAAATGTTTCCGCGCAGCCAATATACAATATATCCGGCAATTTCGTGCATTAATTGCTGCCATGAATTTAATGCTTTGGCATTGGGCAGGAACAGATTATCCGGTGAATAACGGTATTTGCTCAGTATTTGCGATACGGGGAAGGGCTTTACTTTTACTCCTGCTTTTTCAAAACATGCCTGAGCTCTGCGCATATGCATGGAAGATGTTATCAGCAGGCAGGTATCTGTAAAATTGCTCCTTTTCAAAATTTTTGCCGTAAACTGTGCATTCTGGTAGGTGTTTTTTGAGTTGTTTTCAATCAGAATATCTTTTGGGGGAATACCGATGCGGATTAAATAATTTCGGATAATTTCAGATTCCCGTAATTCAGGATACAAAATATTGCCGGAGCCACCACTAATCAGCAACTTTTTTACTTTATTGCTTTTGTACAAGTAGATTGCCTGAAATAACCGGTCGGCAGACTCCGAAAATCGGATCCGTTTTACTTTATCATCAAAATTTGCCATTCCGCCCGGAACAATGGCATAATTATATGCGGCATTTTGCGGTAGTTTTATTGCTTTTTTGCTCCATACAGAATTTGCCAGATGAAATAAACTGTTGTTTGAAAAAATGTAGAGAATAAAAACAGCAGTGTAAAGCAATTGTTTTTTTTGCTTTTTATTTTTTCGGAAAAAAGCAAACAGCAGCAAAATAAAAAACCAACTGAGCGGACTAAAAAGGAATGAAAATATTTTCGACAAGATAAAAAACATGATTTATTTATTCATTATCTCTGATATTCTGTTTTGTGCATCTTCCATCAACCATTTTGGAGTAGAGGTAGCACCTGTAATTCCTACGGAATTAATACCTGAAAACCAATCTTTTTGTAATTCATTCACGGAAGTGATAAAATAAGTTTTCGGATTTTTTTGTTTACACACATTATAAAGCATTTTGCCGTTTGAGCTGTTTTTGCCGCTGATAAATATAATTGCATCATGCTTTTGGGCAAAAATTTCCAAGTCCGGCTCTCTGCCCGAAACTGCCCGGCACAATGTTTTACTTATTTCTGCTTTAGACTGTGTTTTTTCTTCAATTTTATCGGCTACTGCCTGATACTTTAAAGCCGACTTTGTTGTTTGCGAAAAAAGTTTTAAGGGTTTTCTGAAATCAATTTTATTTAAATCCTGTTCATTTTCTACCACAATGGCTTTAAAACCGATTTGACCTGATAAACCGATTATTTCAGGATGCTTTTCCTGTCCGTAAATTACAATTTGCCTCTCAGGATTTTCATCAAATGCTTTTTTTATTCTTTGCTGAAATTTAGTAACAATGGGGCAGGTAGCATCTATTAAATTGATGTTGTTTGTTTTTGCAATTTGGTATGTTTCAGGAGCTTCGCCATGTGCCCGAAGTAAAACCGTAGCATTTTTCAGCTCTTTATATTCATCATAGTTCAGGGTTTTCATGCCCATTTCTTCTAGGCGTTTTACTTCCATATCGTTGTGCACAATTTGCCCAAGGCAGTACAAATCTGTTCCTTTTGCCAGTTCTTCTTCAGCTTTTTTTATGGCTGCTTCCACACCAAAACAAAAACCGGAACTATCGTCAATTTCTATTTTTATCATACCTGCAGGGTGTTAGATACTGAATTTTTCGTAAATCAAGTCCATAATCCATTTAAACTGTTCTTCGCGGCTCAGATTACTGTTGTCCAGAATAATTGCATCGTCGGCTTTTTTTAAAGGACTGATTTCGCGGTTTTGATCAATAAAGTCGCGCTGTTCAATGTTTTCTTTGACTTCGTCAAAGCTCACTTTCTCGCCTTTTTCAATCAATTCCTTGTAGCGGCGTTGTGCACGTACATCCACACTGGCAGTCATAAATATTTTTAAATCTGCATTGGGAAAAACAACCGTACCTATATCTCTGCCATCCATGACAATACGTTTATTTTTGCCCATAGCCTGCTGCAAAGCCACCAATTTTTCACGAACAAAATCTACCTCACTAATATAGCTTACACTGTTTGAAACTTCGAGGCTGCGGATTTGTTTTTCAATATTTTCTCCATTCAGAAAAGTAATTTGCTTGCCCTGTTCATCTTTACCAAAGGTAATTTCAATATTGCTTAAAGATGATTTTAAATCTGCAAGTGCAATATCTTTCCCATTTATCAAATTATTACTTATAGCCCAGTAAGTTACAGCGCGGTACATTGCACCGGTATCAATATAGGTGTAGTTTAATTCTTTGGCAACCTGTTTTGCCAGGGTACTTTTTCCGCAAGAGGAGTGCCCGTCAAAAGCAATAATAATGTTTTTTATCTGTTTTTGCATAATTTCTGTTAAAAAAGAATGCAAAGATAAAGATTTTTTATTTATGCTGTCTGGGTGTAAAAAGAACTTTTTGAACTATGAAATATATAAACTGTTCAATTATTTATAAAGCTCTTAAACCATATAAAACCTATAAACTCCTAGAAGAAACAATATTTTCGATGTTGATAAATTTTTAAACCTCTCAACTTTTAAACCATTCAACTTTTAAACTTTTAGCTTTACGAACTTTTAACTAAACACTTACGAACAGTGAATAAACTCTTCCACCAATTTTTGTATTTTATCTTTTTTCCCGTATAATCTTTCACTCAAATCTTTATCGTTATATGATTTTAAGGTATTGATAAAACGGTCAATGGTACCTTTCGGGAAAATATTGTTTGCTTCAAAATATTTCCGGTTCTTTTCCAGGCTTTCAGCCGACTCATGACATGATTGCGGCAGGCTGTCCAGTTTATCCAGAATACTTTTATTTTCATCAGCAAAAATATTTACATTAACATACAGTTCCTCTGCTTTTTTTAAGGCATTTTTATCCAAAAGACCTTTTTTTGCAGCAATAATAAGCCCTGCCATCAGGTGGTATAAGTCTGCCGAACCATCCGGTGCACGAAACTCAACTGTTTGTTTCCCCGGAATATAGGGTATTTCGCCTGTTTCTTGAGGGTTGGCATTTTTAATCATACTCGTTTCAGCAACCCAGCCCAAGGGCACACGCACTAAAACAGAACGATTGGTATCGCCCCAGCAAATTTTTGTAGGTGCTTCCTGATGAGGTACAAGGCGCAAATAAGATACTGGTATTGTATTTCCGAATGCAGTCAATGGTCTTGCCAAATCAAGCAATCCGACAATTATTTTTTTTGCGGCATTACTTAGTTGAAAATTTTCAATCATTTTATTTTCACCATCTTTTACCAACATCATGTGTATGTGCAGTCCGCTTCCGGCATTACCTACGGTAATTTTTGGTGCAAAACTGATTTGCACATTGTGTTGTTTTCCCAGCATACGTAAAATCCATTTTGCAATAATCAGCTGATCAACAGCATCTTCGGCGCTTACCGGCATAAATTCTATTTCGTGTTGTTCATATTCCTCGGTTTCATTTGCAAAATTACCTACTTCGGAGTGTCCGTATTTTATTTTTCCGCCTGATTGAGCAATCAGTTGCATGGCTTCAATGCGCAGATGCTCCCAACGGGTAAACGGTGATGATGTGTGATAGCCTTTTTGTGGAGCTGCCTGATACAAACTTCCTTTTGTTCCGGAAACATAATACTCCAGCTCGCCCATTGCATAAAAATCATAGCCTGTACTTTTTCTAAAATCAGTAAGTGCTTTTTTTAGGATGTATTCAGGAGCGCTTTCCAGAGGTTTACCTTCGGCAGTATAAAATGAGCACAGAATATTTAAAGTAGGTGATTCGGCAAATGGATCAACAAAAGCCGTTTTAAAACGTGGAATTACATATAAATCACTCCGGTTTGCATCAATAAACGAAAAAAGGCTGGATCCGTCCACACGCTCACCCGTTGATAGCACCGAGTCCAGATAATCTTTACTGGTTATTACAAAATTCAGCGTTTTTAGCTTACCGTCTTCACCTACATATTTAAAATTAAGTAATTCAATGTTGTTTTCATCAATAAATTGAATTATATCGTGTTTTGTAAACTCTGAGGCAGGTTTTTTTATATGACGTACCAGTTTATTGGGGTTCATTAACACTTCACGATCTCTCATAATATTTTATTTTAATAAGGTTTGGTAATTTTTTAACAAATTTAGAATAAATATTCATCAAGAAATATGATATTTGTACTATTTTTTAAATATGAAGAAAAATATTCCCAGAGGGAAAAAAATTGAACGTGCATCGTGGGTGGCAATAGCCGGAAATACCTTTTTGGCAATATTAAAAATAGTGGTAGGACTTTTTTCCGGAAGTCTGGCAGTTTTAGCTGATGGTATTGATTCTGCAAGTGATATCATTACCTCGCTTATTACGCTTTTTACCGGAAGAATAGTAGATCGAAAGCCCAATATAAAATATCCTTTCGGCTATAATCGTGCGGATACTATTGCAGCAAAATTTCTTTCTTTTGTGATCTTTTATGCAGGGTTTCAATTATTGATCAGTTCAGGGAAACGGATTGTTTTTTACGAGAAGCCGGAAATGCCGGAGTTTATTGCTGTTTATGCTACTGCTTTTTCAATAATCGGTAAATTTTTGCTGGCTCGATATTTACGTAAAAGAGGTCAAAAATTAAATAGTCTGATGTTGATTGCCAATGGGAAAAATATGCAAAATGATATTTTAATTTCTTCATCGGTTCTTGTAGGCTTGATTTTTACATTTGTTTTTGAACTACCTGTTTTAGATATTATTACGGCACTTTTTGTAAGTATTTGGATTATTAAAGTTTCTTATGATATTTTTATAAAAACCAATGAAGAGTTAATGGATGGGTGTTCCGATCCTGAAATTTATAAAAAAATTTTTAAGGCTATTGAAGAAGTACCGGAAGCAAAAAATCCTCATAAAGTACGTGTGCGCCGTCAGGGACATTTATATGTTATCGATATGGATATTGAAGTTGATGAAAGCTTGAGTGTTAAACAAGGTCATGATATTGCTATGAAAGTGCATGCAAAAATTAAAGAACATTTAAAAAATGTGTACGATATAACCATTCATATAGAGCCTCTTGGGAATATTGAAGATGAACAATTCGGAGTATCTTTAGATGATGTGAATTTTTAATTTAGTTATTATTTGCAGGATAATTTATTTTTTTGTTAACGTTTTTCTTGTTGCCGATTTCTTGTTACTCGTTAATACTTCCGTTTTAGATAATTATACGGTATTACAGTTATATCCACTCATTCATATAATGTTTGCTTGTTATTTCATTTCTTTTAAAACGGTAGGAACATCTTCTGTTTCTTTTTTGTTGAAAATATTATTAAATACTGAGAATGAAATGTAAAGAATAAATATTATCG
>JALWNR010000106.1 GCA_027083715.1 Bacteroidales bacterium | reverse complement strand
ACAATAAACTTATTATAAGCAAAAATCTTATTCTCTTTATCTATTGTATAAACACTGCTAAATGCATCAAAAAGAACATCATCATCTTTTTCAGGTGTTTGCAATGCTTTTTCATACATCGGGTAATAGCGAGGATAGGCTTGTGTGCAACAGCCTTCAGGCCCGTATCCAATCGTAATAAAAGGAATGTATTTATTTAAGCTGTCCTGAGCAGGAAAAGAATCTGCATCATATCTTTGCAAAACTTTGTCCAAGGCAAGTAAAAACCGGTATTGATTTTTGAATACATTATCAAGGTCTTTTGCCGATTGGCATTTATTGAATTGCGTAATTACAGAATCTAAAAAATAATAATCATTAGGCCAGTATTTTCCCAGTATCAGGGCTAAAGGCGTATCTAAAACTTTACCGTCTTGACTAATCATTAAGTTTTTTTCATCAATAATGGAATCTTGCAGATGAAATCTTCCGTGTTCATCGACTGAATAATTTTTATTCGTTGTTCGAACATTCAGCGGGTTAATATCTGTTTCAGTACTATAATCAATTATGGAATCAATAATTTGTACATGAATATTAAAATTTTCATCAATTTGTGCCAGTGAGTTTGTTTTCAAATCCGGTGGTTCAACAAGATCTGTTAAAAAAAGGATTTTACCTAAAAGTTCGCCTGTTACCGGTGAAATAGAGAATAAATAATAATCATAAGATGTTTGAGGTGCCGGATAGGGATATTCGCCAAGAATAATTAAATCAAAATTTTCGTTTCCTTTTATATGATATTTGTAGAAATAGTCGGTACTGAAATGCAAACCGTCTTTTGCAACAATCATTTTACCGGTAGTATCGCCTACTAAATAAGGTAAATATTCAGCTTGTACACGATTTTTAGAAAAATTTTCAACATCAATACCGATAAATTGCGCGGGTAAAGTTTTTTCTTCAAAATTAGACAAGAATTTTTGTACTTTCGAATCTGCTTGTTCATTATTCTCACTATTTTCCTGATTTGAATTTTGTTTACAGGCAAAAAAAGCGAAAAGCAAAAACAGTAAAATGATATTTTTCATGATCAGAGTTTTAAGGTTAAGAAAGGGTAAATTTAAAAAAAAATAATTTGAGTATGTTTATAAAGTGCTTGATTTTTGACAAAATTAGATTTTTGATGAACTTTTGTTTTTTTGTTGCTATATATTCTTGTGTATTAGGCAAAAAGAAAAAAACAGAACGGTGCAAAAATATATTTTTCAATTCGACGACCTTATAGAAGAGCACTTATCAATCATCTGTTATGTTCACCAATAACTCACGATAAACATTAAACATTTTGGATTTAGAGACAAAACCAATATATTTTCCTTTATCAATAACCGGTAAGTTCCAAGCACCGGTATCATTAAATTTTTTCATTACGGTGTCCATATTATCATCAAGGCGAATATAGGCAGGCGGCGGACTCATTAAACTACGTATTTTAGTAGTATGATAAAGTTCGGTATGAAACATGATTTCGCGCACATCATCTAAGGTAATAATTCCTGCAAGGATGCCATCATCGTCAAGTACCGGAAAAATATTTCGTTTGGATTTGGCAACTGCTTTTACCAAAGCGCCCAAATCACCATCCAAACTAACCGGAATAAAATTGGTTTCCAATACCGAGCGCAATTTCATCATGGTTAATACGGCTTTATCTTTATGATGTGTAATCAAGTGTCCACGTGCTGCAAGCTGTTCGGTAATAATGGAATTTTCGCGAAATCGCTTGGCGGTGATAAAAGCTATAGTACTGACAATCATTAAAGGAACAATCAATTCGTATCCGAAAGTAATTTCCACAATCAGAAACAAAGCGGTTAAAGGGGCGTGCAACACTCCGCTAAGCACTCCGGTCATCCCAATCATGGTAAAATTTACTAAAGACAAGTGAACACCAATATCTAAAAAGTTTACCACTGCCGCAAAAAGGTATCCGGTTAGTGCTCCCGTAAAAAGCGATGGTGCAAAAATACCCCCTATCCCTCCTGCACCTATTGTTAAAGCAGTAGCTACTACTTTTAGCAAAATCATAAAAACAAATGCCAGTACTACAATCCAAACTTTATCAGTAAGTTGCGGATAGAGTGTAAATTCAAAAATAGCAATATGATTTTCTTTGAGCAGCTCCTTAATTACATCAAAACCTTCGCCCCAGAGCATCGGGAAAAAAAGTAAAATCAAACCGAACAACAAACTCCCGATAAAATATTTTTTTAAGGAAGATTTTATTTCTGAAAAATATTTCTCGATACGCAAAAATACAACAGTAAAATAATTTGCCACAATACCTGCAAGTAAACCAAAAAGTACATAAAAATGTATCAGTGAAACATGAAAAGTTTCCTGAATCTGAAAATCAAACAGTACCCCGGTAGGATAAAAAACCGTGGTTACAATGGTACCGCTAACCGATGCAATCAGCAAAGGAATAAGTGAAAAGCGGGTTAAATCAATCAAAAGCACCTCCAAAGCAAAAATAACGCCTGCTATGGGTGTGTTGAAAATCGCAGAAATAGCCCCCGACGAACCGCATGCAAGCAAAACGGTTACGGTTTTATAGTTGAAATGAAAAATTCTGCCCAGATTGGAGCCTATTGCAGCACCGGATGAAATAATCGGTGATTCCAGCCCCACAGAACCACCAAAACCTGCTGTTAAAATTCCGCCAAGCATCGATGAGAACATTTTATGTTGTTTCATGATGCTGTTTTTGCGCGAAATTGCATATAAAATAGAAGAAATATTGTGTTTGATTGTGTCATTAATAACATAATGTTTCAATATCAGTGTTAAACCTATACCCATAGAGGGTAGTATCAGTAACAAAAAAAACAGACTTTGCGAATCGCCAATGGTATAATCGACAAATAGTTTACGCAAGTAAAATACCGATACTTTTAATGTTAGTGCAACAAGTCCCGCCATTATCCCTATTACCGCAGATAAAATCAATATAAAGCTACTTTCCTTCATATTTTTCATCCGCCAGCGGTAAATTTTCATTAATAAGCGGTTTGTGCGCATATTACAGTGGTGTATTGATGATATTTGAGTATAAAATTAAATCAAAGTATGAGTTTTTAATGAATTTTTAAAACTTTTTTGAAAATATTTATTGAGTTTTGATTTTCCGGCTGGCTTGTTATTATAGCAAATAAGCTTCTTGACTAAAAGCCGTCAATGAGTAAGATACAGAATTATAAGTGTTCTACTCCCCCATCTTATTAAAAGACAGCAGGATACCTTTTATCAGTGATGAGCTGAAACCATTGTGTTCCATTTCGTTCAAGCCGGAGATGGTATAACCTTTTGGGGTAGTTACTTTATCAATTTCCTGTTCAGGGTGTAATCCGTTTTGTATTAGCAGTTCTGCGGCTCCTTTTACCGTTTGATTGGCTATTTGGCTGGCAGTTTTTGCATCAAAACCAATTTCAATGCCTCCCTGAACCATAGCCCGAATAAAGCGCATCACAAAGGCTATCCCGCAGGCGGCAAGTACAGTAGCAGCATCCATCATCTCTTCATTCATAAATACGGTTTCGCCAAGGTTTGAGAACATTGTTTTTATCAATTCTTTATGCCCGTTTTTTGAATTGGGTGCAGCAATGCAGGTCATTGACTGGTTGATGGCAATGGCAGTATTGGGCATTGCCCGAAAAACAGGTATTTCCGTTTTAATAATACTTTTAATGTGCTCAATGGACACACCGCTGACCATAGATAAAATTAAATGCCGGTCTTTTTCAATGAAAGGAGCAATTTCTTCAAGAGTTTTATCGGTTTTATAAGGTTTTAAGGTTAAAATAATCACTTCCGAATTTTTTACCGCTTTAGGGTTACTCGATGTAATTTTAATTCCCTGCGCTTTTAATCCCTGTAAAAGCTCAATTTTTCGTCTTGTTACATAGATGTTTTGCGCACTAAAATTACTTTTCATCAAACCTTTGGCTATTGCAGTGCCTAAATTTCCACCACCAATAATTGCTATTTTTGTATCCATAATTACTCAAAAGTTGAAAGTTTAAAAGTTTAAAGGTTAAAAGTTTAAAGGTTTAAGGATTTATAAGTTTGAAATATTCAACTGCTAAACCATTCAACTCTTAAACCTTTAAACTGATTATTATTGTAAGAATTCATCAATACCTTTTGCAGCATTTCTTCCCGATGCAATAGCACGTACCACTAAACTAGCACCTGATGCTGCATCGCCGGCAGCAAATACTTTAGTATTTGATGTTTGATGTTTTTCATTAATTTTCATATTTCCACGAGCATCATACTCTAATTTAAATTCATCAGCAATACCTTCATGAATTGGTTGTGTAAAGCCCATTGCCAACAAAACCAAATCGGCTTCAAATTTTAAAGGTTTATCAGAGATTACTTTTTTCTCCCATTTTCCATTGTTGTTAAACCAATCAAGTTCATTCAGTTCAATATGCGTAAGTTTTCCGTTTTTACCAATTAAACGTTTAGTTTCTAAACTCCAAAAACGTTCGCAGCCTTCTTGATGCGAACTGGATGTACGAAGTACATTGGGCCAAAAGGGCCAGGGATTGTCCTCAGTACGTTTTTCAGGTGGTTTGGGCAAAATTTCAATTTGTTTTACACTTTTTGCCTTTTGCCTGACAGCTGTTCCCACACAATCCGAACCTGTATCACCACCTCCTATTACAATTACATTTTTTGCTTTTGCAGATATTTCTTCTCCTTTTGGGGGTTCAATTCCGGCAAGTTTGCGATTTTGTTGGGTCAAAAAATCCATTGCAAAATATACTCCTTCCAAATTACGCCCTTTTACTTCCAAATCACGTGGTTTCGTTGCTCCTATAGCCAGGCAAACCGCATCAAAGTCTTTTAAAAGCTGTTTGGCTGTAATATCTTTTCCTACAAAAGTATTAGGTTTAAAAATAATGCCTTCTACTTCCATTATTTTTAATCTTCTGTCAATCAAACCTTTATTTAGCTTGAAATCCGGAATACCAAAACGTAGTAATCCACCGATTTTTTCGTCTTTTTCAAAAACAATTACTTTATGTCCTTTTTGATTAAGTTGTGCTGCAACAGATAATCCGGCAGGACCGGAACCGATTACGGCTACTTTTTTACCTGTGCGCTTTGCAGGAATTTTGGGCTGAACAAAGCCCATTTCAAAGGCGCGTTCCATTACAGAAGCTTCATTTTCGCGTATAGTTACGGCTTCTTCGTGAATAGCTAATACACAAGATTTTTCGCACAAAGCAGGACAAATTCTACCGGTAAATTCCGGAAAATCATTGGTCGATTGTAAAATACGTGTAGCTTCTTCCCAGTTTCCGCGATATACCTCGTCCTGCCATTCGGGTATTTTGCTTCCCAAAGTACAAGCCCAGTGGCAAAAAGGTATGCCGCAATCCATACAGCGCGATGCCTGCAATTTCCGGTCATCGATATTCAGGGTTTGTTCAACTTCTCCGAAATCGGTAATTCTTTCTTTAACAGGGCGATAACCTGCTTCTTTTCTTTTTATCTCAATAAATGCTTTTGGATTTCCCATGATTGTATCTTTATTATAAAGGATTTTTTAGTTTATAGGTTTATTAGTTTCAACTACTAAACTATTCATCCATTAAATTAATATTCAATAATCTCTGTCTGTGCTTTTTTGATTTTACCGGCTATTTCCTTTAATTTTATCTCATTCAGTACTTTTTTGTATTCCAAAGGCAGTACTTTCACAAATTTTGAAATATAATGTTCCCAATGAATCAAAATCTTTTCAGCCAGTTTACTTTTTGTGTATAGCTGGTGTTTGGCAATCATGCCTTGCAGTTCACGAATATCCTCATAATCAGTTATTTTTGCCAATTCAACCATGTCCTGATTGCAATGAAAGGCAAAATCTTCATTTATATCCAGTACATAAGCAATACCACCGCTCATTCCGGCAGCAAAATTCCGTCCGGTAGCACCCAACACTACTACACGTCCGCCGGTCATGTATTCGCAACCGTGGTCGCCCACACCTTCCACTACGGCTTTTGCACCGCTGTTTCGCACGGCAAACCGCTCACCGGCAATACCGTTTACGTACAATGTTCCGCCGGTAGCTCCATACAATACGGTATTACCGATAATTATATTTTTTTCTGCCTGAATATCAGCTTTTTCGGGAGGGATAACTGCTATGCGACCGCCTGCCATTCCTTTGCCGAGATAATCATTCGCATCTCCTTCGAGTTTAAAACTCATCCCGTTTACTGTAAATGCTCCAAAACTTTGTCCTGCCGAGCCATAAAAATATCCGTTTACCGTATTTTTGGGTAATCCTGAAATTCCGTATTTTTTAGCAATTTCACCGGCAAGCATTGCTCCAACCGAACGATCGGTATTCCCGATTTCTTTACTGAACCATACTTTTTCTTTGTTGTGAATGGCTTTATTTGATAAACGAATCAGTTCATTATCAAGAACTTGTTCTAATTTATGATTTTGTTCTTCTACTTTGTAAAGTGCATTAAATTTTGAAACATCAGGGAACTTAATCAAAGAACTTAAATTCAGTTTTTTTGCTTTCGGATGTTCAATATCTTTACGAATTTCCAGCCAATCGGCTCTTCCTACCAAATCATCAAATTTACGTACTCCGATTTCAGCCATATATTCGCGTACTTCTTCAGCAAGAAATTTAAAATAATTTACCAGATAATCGGCTTTACCAAGATAACGCTCGCGCAATTTTTTATTTTGCGTAGCAATTCCGGCAGGACAGGTGTTCAGATGGCATTTACGCATCATTACGCAACCCAATGTAATAAGGGCACCTGTAGCAATACCAAATTCTTCGGCACCTAAAAGTGCACTGATGATGATGTCGCGTCCTGTTTTTATTTGTCCGTCGGTTTGTAATTTTACACGCCCGCGCAGATTGTTCAGCACCAAAGTTTGATGCGCTTCTGCCAAACCGATTTCCATAGGTAAGCCCGTATGTTTTATCGAACTTGCCGGACTTGCTCCTGTGCCGCCCTCTGTACCGCTGATGGTAATTAAATCGGCTTTTGCTTTAGCAACACCTGCGGCAATGGTGCCCACACCGCTTTCCGAAACCAGTTTTACACTTATTTTTGCCTGTGGATTAACCGATTTTAAATCAAAAATTAATTGTGCCAAATCTTCAATCGAATAAATATCGTGGTGTGGAGGAGGTGATATTAAGGTAATTCCGGGCAATGAATTACGAATTTTACCCACAATTTTATCTACTTTGTAGCCCGGTAACTGACCGCCTTCGCCCGGTTTTGCTCCTTGCGCCACTTTAATTTGAATTTCATCGGCATTTACCAAATATTCAGCATCTACGCCAAACCTACCCGATGCTACTTGCTTAATGGCACTGCGTTTGTTCGGCTCACCCTCTTTCGGATGCAGTCGTTTTTTATCTTCACCG
>JALWNR010000105.1 GCA_027083715.1 Bacteroidales bacterium | reverse complement strand
GAATTATCCGGTATATAAAACTTTGATACTTTTTTTTCTGTCTAGTATTTTGTTTGCTTGCAAAACTCATCACGAAAATTTAATTATAAAAAAAGAAACAGTTCCTTTTGATTGGAAGGCTGCCAATATCTATTTTTTACTTACCGATAGGTTTTATAACGGAAACCCGGATAATGATATAAACTTTAATCGCACAAAACCTGCTGCAAAATTGCGTGGTTTTATGGGTGGCGATGTTTCCGGTATCACCCAAAAGATTAAAGAAGGCTATTTTGACAGCTTGGGGGTTAATGCAATTTGGCTCTCTCCGGTCTTTGAGCAAATTCATGGTGCTGTGAATGAAGGAAATGGGAATACTTATGCTTTTCATGGATATTGGATACGCGATTGGACAAATTTTGAACCTAATTTTGCCACTGAAGAAGAGTTAAAAGAGCTAGTAAAAACCGCTCATAATCACGATATTAGAATACTTTTCGACATAGTAATCAATCATACGGGACCGGTTACTTCAAAAGATCCAGTTTGGCCTACCGATTGGGTACGAACACACCCGCAGTGTACTTATGATAATTATGAACACACAGTGGAATGTACATTAGTAAAAAATCTGCCCGATATAAAGACCGAAAGTAATGAAAATGTACAATTACCCGCTGAACTCATTGAAAAGTGGAAAAATGAAGGTCGCTATGAAAAGGAAATAAACGAATTGGATGATTTTTTTGCAACAACAGGCTATCCACGTGCTCCAAAATTTTACATTATCAAATGGCTTACAGATTTAATTCGTAAATTTGGTATTGATGGCTACCGTGTTGATACTGCTAAACATGTGGAAGAGTCGGTTTGGGATGAATTGAGAAAACAAGCATTAATAGCCTTTGCCGCTTGGAAAAAAGAACATCCCGATGAAGTTTTAGATGAACATGAGTTTTTTATGCTTGGCGAAGTATATGGTTATGGAATTTCGGGCAAACAAATTTATAATTTTCCCGATAGACAAGTAAATTATTTTAAACACGGTTTTGATGCTTTAATAAATTTTGAATTTCGTTGGAGTGCCGAAAAGGATTATGAAGAAATATTTTCTTATTATTCAGATATTTTAAACAAGGATTTGAAAAATTATGGGATTGTTAACTATATGAGTTCGCACGATGATGGCAATCCTTTTGATAAAAAACGTGAAAAACCTTTTGAAACGGCAACAAAATTATTGTTAAGTCCCGGTGCTGCACAAATTTATTATGGTGATGAAACTGCTCGCGCATTAGATATTCCGGGAGCAGAAGGTGATGCCACATTGCGCTCATTTATGAATTGGGAAGATTTAAAAAACACTGATACTCAAACAGTATTGAAACATTGGCAAAAATTGGGTATTTTCAGAAAAGAACATCCTGCAGTGGGTGCAGGAATTCATAAAATGATTTCTGAGAAACCCTATGTTTTTACACGGACCTATAAAACAAAAGATTTTATCGATAAAGTACTTATTGGCATTGACTTACCTATAGGTAAAAAGAAAATTGATATTCAAAATTTTTATAAAAATGGCACAATACTAATTGATTATTATTCAGGAAAATTAATTAAAGTAAAAG
>JALWNR010000104.1 GCA_027083715.1 Bacteroidales bacterium | reverse complement strand
AATTAGAACGTAAAAAAAGTATTATAAGAACAATTTTATATGAGCAAAAAAATAGTTAAAGTTGGCGATATCCAATGTGGGGCTGATCAGCTCTTCCTGATATCGGGTCCATGTGTGATTGAGGACGAAAGCATTATGATGAAAACAGCGGAAATGTTGAAAGAAATATCGGAAAAACTGAATATTCCCGTTATTTATAAATCATCATTTACCAAAGATAACCGTAGTGCACTGGATTTCTTTCATGGTCCGGGTTTAGACGAGGGTTTAAAAATCCTGCAAAAGATAAAAGAACAATTCGGATTTCCGGTATTATCTGATATTCATGACCATACACAAGCTGCTCCGGCTGCTGAGGTGTTGGATGTAATCCAAATCCCTGCTTATTTGTGTATGCAAACTTCAATTGTAACAGCCGCAGCAAAAACCGGCAAAGTAGTAAACATCAAACACGGACAGTTTTTGGCACCCGAAAACATGGCAAAACCTGCCCAAAAAGCAGTAGATACCGGAAACGACCAAATAATATTAACCGAAAGAGGTTACACATTTGGATACAACGACTTAATTGTTGACCCACGCAGTTTTTACGAAATGAGAAAAACCGGATACCCAATTGTTTTTGATGTAACCCACTCAATACGTAAATATGGTATCCCAAGTGCCGACCCAAGCGGTGGTGCAAGAGAATATTTACCGGTATTATCGCGTGCCGGAGTGGCTGCCGGAGTAGATGGTATTTTCATTGAAGCTCATCCGGATCCTTCTACTGCAAAATGTGATGCTGCCAGTCAGTTATGCGTGTTTGATTTGGAAGAATTTTTAAAACCTGTGATTGAATTTCATAATCTGGAAGTAAAATATAGAAAGTGATAATTATCAATCAATTATTCAATGATTCAATGAAATAATCCGCAGGAAGTCGGACAAGTTTTAGCAATGTAACAATTTAACAATACAGATAAAAGATTTAAATAATAACAAATAAAATAAAAAATGGAATTATATTTAGACAGTGCCGATTATCAAGAAATTGAAAAAGCATTTCAACTCGGTTTTTTGGATGGGTTAACAACCACTCCTACTTTTATGCATCGCCATGGTGTAACCGATGTGGATAGTTTAATTTTAAAATTAGCCGAAATTGTACCCGTTTTGCAGGTTGAAGCATTGGGCAGAACAGCTGATGAAATTTATAAAGAGGCACATCGCCAAATAGATATGGGATTAGACCCCAAGCGTTCGGTTTTTAAAATTCCAATTTCATTAGAGGGCGTAAAAGCATGTAAAATGCTTCGTAACGAAGATATTATGGTGAATGTACACTTGGTATATACATTGCAACAAGCCTATATGGCAATGCACGCCGGTGCCAATTATGTTTGTCCCTTGGTAGGTCGTTTACAAGATCAGGGACACGATGCCCTTGCATTGGTAGAACAATGTGTTGATGCAGTAAATTATTACGGATACGATACAAAAATTATGTTTTCATCAGTTCGTAATATTGAGCATGTGCGTAATGCAATTAATATTGGGGTACACAATATTACAGTTCCTTACAAGATTTTAAGACAGATGTCGGAAAATAACTTTACCAAATTGGGTAC
>JALWNR010000103.1 GCA_027083715.1 Bacteroidales bacterium | reverse complement strand
ACCTTTAGCCTCATGAGCCGAAGGCGAATAAATTTGAGTGCGTTTGTTTTGTGATAAAACTCACTTAATGTATTGATAGTAAATGTATTGTAATGTGGTTGTGACAAAAGCGGTGAATTTTGCGGATTAATCAGAAAACTTTATAAACTTGCAAAGTTAAATAAGCTTATTTTGAAAATGTAATCGATATAACAAAAAATACCTGGCAGAAATAGGACTGTTTTTGGTGAAATTGTTATCTTGGGAAAAATAAAAGCAAACCAAAATGAAAAGGATTATTATTTTGTTGATATTTACTACTACGATATTGCAACTTGCGGCACAGCCTATTGTGGAAAAATACACAGCCAAAGGTATTGTTGTGAAATGTTACGATGATGGTAAGTTAGAGCTGGATGAAAAAGGACATTTGCTTGGTGGAATTTTAGCAGAAGATCAATATTTTTTTAACGGTAAAAATGCAGCAGTTTATTGCATGAAAAATTATGAAGTTCATTTTTTTCCTTCGGGAATTGTTCAATCTGCTTATTTGAGTCGTAATCAGATGTTCTACACCGGTAGTTTTCAGGAAGTATATCTTTTACGCGGGCGAAAAATTGAATTTTATGAAAACGGCACCTTAAAATCAGGATATTTAGATAGAAATCAGGTTTTTCATAACGGAAGAAAGCAAGATGTTTCCTGTCTGCTGAACACAAAAATAATGTTTTACCCTTCGGGTAATGTACAACTTGCTACGCTCGATTCAAATCATAAATTTTATAACCGGAACAATAAAGCTTTTTTGTACCGTAAAAATGATGTTGTATATTTAAGTGAAGACGGGTTTATAAACTAATGTCAGCTAGTTTTAGACAAATTCAATATTGCCTGCTTTATTCATCACTCAAAGGCAAAGCCCCCATTTCAATAAGTGTATCATCATAATCATCAGCTTTGCTAAATAAATATTTAAAAAGCTTCAATGCAGTATTAATATGCAAATCTTTTTCATGAATCTGTATCATTGCCAGTACTATACTCCGGTCTTGTATGCTAAAAGATAATCCTTTAAGGTAATTATTCTCCATTAATAAATATTCGTAAATATTGGAATTATCATGCTCCGGCAGCTTACACAAAATAGCATTTGCTGCTACAAAGCCTGAGTTTTTATCATAGCTGATACGTATCAAAGCACTGCCTTCTTCAATTTCCCAATAGTTTTCACCAATACGCGAAATAGCTACTTCGTAGTTCAGTTTTTTAATAATTTCTTCAATTTTTTTAGCTGTATGAGAGGGGTTGTGTTTTTTTTCTGTGATTAAGTGTTTGTCAATGGGTGTTTCACAATTTGGACAAGTGTTATTTTTTAATTTATTTGTATCTAAAATGTTTGTACATGAAGGGCAACGAATAGCTTGTTTATAAGCACTTGTTTTGTAATTTTCTATGCTATTTATTATATAATTTGCAGGAATACAACTGTATATTGTTTCGCTTTTATCCGTAACTATATGATTTATGCCAATAAATTCCATTTTTTCATTGAATAAAGCACTGCCGGATAAAATATTTGTATTTTTAAATTTTGTAATAATCCGGTTAATATTATCAAAAATTTTTTCTATT
>JALWNR010000102.1:6578-7492 GCA_027083715.1 Bacteroidales bacterium | reverse complement strand
CACCAATACTGACGCACATTTTGGATTATCGTTACAAACATACCTGCGGATTTAAGGTTTTATGCTAATTATTCAATTTTTGATTATCTCCTTTTTGTTTTCCTATTGCATAGTTTATCCAATTGAGCTATTTTTGCTGTTTCGCAAAAGTGAGTCATGGAAAAACAATTTATAATCGTATTAAAACAACACCGTATTTTCGGGTGGATAGCTAAACCTTATTGGGTAAAAAAAGAAAACGAGAACTTTTTTGAAGTTATCGAATCTATATCGGCTACTCATTCTGATAAAAACATTAATGAATTTACTGAAAATCAGCAAAAACTGATAAAAATTGCCGATTTATACACCGAACAGGAAATTACAAAACTATTTTCAAAGAAAAAGAAAAGTACACGCGATTTTATTAATAACATCAAAGATGAAATAATCAGGGAGAATATCAGTAAATACATTGAAAAACGTCTGGTGAGACTTTTTGAAGTGCTCCGCACAACTGATATTCCACTATATCAGAATGCCGAAAGCAAAAATATTTATTACGAAGACCGGATTGAGTTGCAACAAGGATATGCCGAAACGGTTTTTAATTTTGAAAAATCGGAAGAGGCAAGTAAATATTTTCTCACAATCAGCGATGGAACAGAAGAAATCAGTCTGTTTAATAAATACGGGCATATTATTACCCACTCGCCCTGCACGCTGCTGCTTGAAAATAAGCTCTATTTTTTTAAACCGGAACCCGAAGGTGTGGACGGTAAAAAGCTATTGCCTTTTTTTACCAAACAATTTGTAAATATTCCTAAAACAAGCGAAAAAAAATATTTTGAAAGTTTTGTACTTAAATCTATTGAAAAATATAACGTTAAAGCTCTTGGTTTTGAAATTAAAAGTCCGGATATCAAGCCTAAAAG
>JALWNR010000102.1:0-6568 GCA_027083715.1 Bacteroidales bacterium | reverse complement strand
CCTAAAAGTATTCTTATTTTTGAAAAAGAATGGAAAAATCGCTTTAACATAATTCTGAAATTTGATTATAAAGGCAATCAAATCAGCCCTAATTACCCGAAACAAAAATTTGTAAAAGCACAGCTTACTACGAATGATTATCAATTTGAAGTGATTCACAGAAATTATGCTTTTGAGCAGGAAAAAATTGATTTTTTACATTCTATCGGCTTAACGGATACGGGAAATCATAATTACAAAATAAAAAGCCTTGGCGAAGAAGCACAAAATGAAACAGCCATGATTGAATGGCTGAACAAATACGGTAACATACTAACAGAAAACAAGTTTGATGTTCAGCAAAAATTTTTTAATAAAAAATATTTTATCGAAAAAGCATGGATTGATTTCCAAATTGATGAAAAAAACGATTGGTTTGATGTTAAAGCCACCGTTAATTTTGGTAAGTACAGTATCCCTTTTAAAAAATTACGTCATCATATAAAAAATAATATCAAAGAATTTAAACTCCCCAATGGTGATATTGCGATAATTCCGGAAGAATGGTTTGCCAAATACAAAGATTTTATGCTGTTCAGTAAAGATTCCGGCAGTGATTTGATTTTAGAAAAGCATCATTTTCAGGTACTGAGTGAAGATATTGAAGAAATTGACCGTAAGCTGGTGGAAAAAATGAACAAAATCACACACCGGGAATTTGATTTGCCCGAAACAGTTCATGCAACGCTCCGCCCCTATCAAAAAATCGGTTTTAACTGGATTAGTTCGCTTTTTGAAAATAATTTCGGAGCCTGCCTTGCCGATGATATGGGACTGGGAAAAACATTGCAAACATTGGCTGCCATACGCAAAATTATGGATGCTGAACAGAAAAAAATGTCTGCAAAAACAAAAATGCAACAATTAAGCCTGTTTGATACCCTTCCTCAAGTGGTAAAAAATGAAGAAAAAAAGAAAAATGCCGGCTTAATTATCATGCCTACTTCACTGATTCACAACTGGATAAATGAAATAAAAAAATTCACTCCCGATATTAAAGCACTGGTTTATTCCGGTTGGCGACGTGAAAAAAACACACAAATTTTCAATGATTACGACTTGGTTTTAACAAGCTACGGGTTAGTACGCAATGATATTAATTTGCTCAAAGAATATCATTATCGTTTTGTGATACTGGATGAAAGTCAGGCTGTTAAAAATCCGCAATCGAAAACCTATAAAGCCATAATGGAGCTGGAAGCAGATTACAGGATGGTTTTAACAGGTACGCCTATTGAAAATTCATTAACCGACCTTTGGGCACAGATGAATTTTATTAACAATGGTTTATTAGGCAGTCTGAATTTTTTTAAAGAAGAGTTTGTTGAACCGATTGAAAAGCGCAATGATACAGTATTGAGAGAAGAACGTCAAACCCGTTTGCAAAAAATAATTCAACCGTTTTTTCTGCGCCGGACCAAAGAGGAAGTTGCTAAGGATTTGCCTGATTTAACAGAAACGGTACATTACTGTACAATGACTGATGAACAACACAAAATATACGAAAAAGAAAAATCAAAAATACGTAATGTGCTGATAAACAGCATTGATAACAATAAAAGTATTGCAGAAAAAAATATGCTGGTCATTCAGGCATTGACTAAATTGCGGCTCATTGCCAATCATACAAAACTGGCTGATGAAAAAGCAGATTACCCTTCGGGTAAGTTTGACGAAATTACCCGTATGCTGGAGAGTTTACGGGCAGAAAATCATAAAGTACTGATTTTTTCATCTTTTGTAAAACATTTAAATCTTTTTGCAGAATATTTCACTGAAAATAATTGGAAATATTCCATACTCACAGGAAAAACACAAAACAGAGAAAGCGTTATCAAAGAATTTTCAGAGGATACAGAAAACAAACTTTTCTTAATTTCGCTGAAAGCAGGTGGCTCGGGACTAAATTTAACAGCTGCCGATTATGTATTTTTGCTTGACCCGTGGTGGAATCCTGCCGTTGAAAAACAAGCTATTGCACGTGCTCACCGTATCGGGCAAACCAGCAAAGTGATGGCATACCGCTTTATCAGCGAAAATTCGATTGAAGAAAAAATTATTAAATACCAAAAACAAAAACAAGAACTGGCTGATGTATTCATTAACAATAATAATCCGTTTGGTAAACTTTCGGAACAAGATATTATGGAACTTTTTGAATAATATGAGATTTGGCAGATTTTAAAAATCTTCCAAATCTAAAAAAGCAGTTTATCAAAAAATAATGAACTTTCGCCAAAGCAAAGAATACATTACCCTATTAATTATCATTAAGTTCTGTTTTCAGAATATATTTGTAAAAACTAAAAGCAAAAAATAGTGAATAACGAACAAATACACCGGATTTTTGAACAATTCAATAGTTTTAATATTCTGATAATAGGTGATGTAATGATCGACACCTATTTTTGGGGCAAAGTGGACAGGATTTCGCCCGAAGCTCCTGTACCTATTATTGCGCGTACAAAAATTGAACACCGACTGGGTGGAGCCGGAAACGTGGCACTGAATGTCCAGTCACTGGGAGCAACACCCTATTTGTGTTCTGTAATTGGCGATGATGATAAATCACACATCCTGATTGATATACTGCACGACAAAAATCTTCCGGCAGATGGAATTATGCAGGACAAAAACCGGATTACCACTATTAAAACTCGTGTAATTAGTGATAATCAGCACCTTTTGCGTATTGATGAAGAAATTACCGATAATATTCTGCCGGAAATTCAAAACCGTTTTATCGAAAAAATACAATCCATCATCGAAGATAAGCGCATAAATGCCATTATTTTTGAGGATTACGATAAAGGAGTAATCACTCCCGAAATCATCAGTTCCGTAGTAAAATTTGCAAAAGAAAAAAACATCCCGACACTGGTTGACCCTAAAAAAAGAAACTTTATGGACTATCATGGAGTCAGTCTTTTTAAACCGAATTTCAAAGAGCTGATCGAAGGTCTAAAACTTGATATTGAAAAAAGTGATTTTGATGCTTTGCATCAGGCAGCCAATCGCCTGCGTAGTGAGATGAGTATTGACACGGTAATGATTACCCTCTCAGAATTAGGTATTTACATTAACGATAATGGCTCATATCATAATATACCTGCCGAGGTGCGCGATATTGCCGATGTTTCCGGAGCCGGAGATACGGTAATTAGTACGGCAAGTCTTTGTTTGGCAGCCGGAATGCAAGTTGATGAAATTGCTTTTATATCCAATCTTGCCGGTGGTTTAGTTTGCGAAAAAGTAGGTGTAGTACCTATTGACAAGGACCTGCTGATGGAAGAGTATTTGGAGATTAAGATACAAGAATAATCTATGTCCAAATTTTTTGACAAAACATACTGGGAAAAACGCTGGCAAGAAAAACAAACCGGTTGGGATACAGGTAATGTATCACCTCCAGTCAAAGAATATATTGACCAACTAACGGATAAATCAATAAAAATTCTAATTCCGGGCGCAGGCAACGGCTACGAAGTAGAATATTTACATAAAAAAGCTTTTTCTGGTGTTTACTATATGGATTTTGCTGAATCATCCGTTCAATCATTTTTGAAAAGAGTACCGGATTTCCCGAATAGTAGAATTTTGACAGGCGACTTTTTTGAACATCAAGGCAAATACGATTTGATTATCGAACTGGCATTTTTCACCTCTTTCCGACCTGAAAAAAGAGCCGAATATGTACAAAAAGTTTATGATTTACTCAATCCGGGTGGTAAAATGGTAGGTTTGTTCTTTAAGCATGAATTTGGTAATGATTTTCCGCCTTTTGGTGGTACCGAAGAAGAATATCGTAAACTTTTTTCCGCTAAGTTTCAGATAAAATATATGGAAACAGCCCATAATTCAATAAAGCCACGCGCCGGACGTGAGCTTTTTATTCTTTTGCAAAAAGTGTAATTCTGTCTGCTAAGTCATTTATATTCAAACTCTTTGCCACTACAACAATATGTGCTTGTTCATAATACTTTTCGCGTACAGCTAACAAATCACTTAAATAAGTGCGCAATTCTTCATCAGTTTTATTTTGAATAAGCGGCCGTTGATTTTTTTCACCTTTTAAGCGGCTCATAATAAGCGGGATATCAGTCTTTAAATAAACAGAAACTCCATTTTTGTTTATAGTATCCATATTATCAAAAAAACAGGGAGTCCCGCCACCGGTTGAAATTACAGCCTTATCAAGCAAAGAAGTTTTATGCAGTACTTTACCTTCTAATTCACGAAATTTTTCCTCACCGAATTTTTCAAAATATTCACTAATCGATAAATCGGTTTCCTGCTCAATAAGATGATCCAAATCAATAAATTCAAATCCTAACTTATTGGCAAGTTTTTTCCCTGCGGTAGATTTTCCGCTTCCCATAAAACCGATAAGATAAACAAGCATGGAAGTTAGTTAATTGGGTTCTTAAAAATAAAATAAAGACACGTCGTGGCGTGAGCGTGTCTCTATAAAACCTTCTATTATCTAAAATTAATATACATTCAAAGGATCGTACAACAACGAAAATATTTTACTGCCACCTTTTGCATCCCAGGGCTGAACAGAAAGTACAGGAATATCCGAAGAACTGATAATTTCACGTGCATTTGACCCCAAAACAAAGTCCGCAATACGTTTTTCTTTGCGGGTCATAATCACAATCATTAGCGATTTTTTATTGATTGCCATTTCCGTAACAACATCAGCAACATCCTGTTTTTCTTCATAAATGAGTTCTTGCTCGCAATTTACACCGGCTGCTTCAACTGCATCTTTGGTCTTACCCAATGCACTCAAAAGCTTCATCTCCTCGCCTTTAGCTCCATCGCGTTGAATAGTTACAATACGCAATCCGGTATTAAATATTTTTGCAAATTCAATGGCAGCCGTTACCTGCTCACTGGTTTCCGCATCAAAATCCAAAGGAACCAAAATTTCTTTATGTTCATTTTTATAGGTCTCAAAATCGTAATTTCCACGGATAGTAATTACCGGATAATTGCTATCAAGCATTACGTGCAATGAGTTGGAGCCAATAAACGGACGTTTGTATTTCGGCAATTCACTTTTTCCCATAAAAATAAGCGAAGGTTTAATTTCATCAGCTACGCTGATGATTTTTTCGTGTGGTTTACCATGCTCTATTCTGGTTGAAATATTTATTTTGTCTGAGCTTCCGACAATTTCTTTGAGTTTAGCTTCGGCTTCTTTGTTCATTTTCAAAATCATATCATCCGAAGACATTAATTTTGCAAAAAAACTACTTTCCTCAATAACACTCATTACTACAAGTTCGTAGTTTAATATTTCGGCAAAATGTTTGGCATATTTTAAAGCAATTAACGATTGCTCGTCAAAATCAACTGCGGTCAGAATTTTTTTACTTGCTTCCATTCAGTATTATATTTTAAGATTTTATAATTTCGGTAAAAATAATAAAATGTATTGTATTGTCTGTCTTTTTATATCGATTTTTTACATCTGCTAAGTTTATCTCCCAAAAAGTGTCATACTCGAACTATTTATCTTCAAAAAAGTGTCAAGTTTATTAAAATTTATCTCTAAGAAAGCATGAATTTTTCTAAACAATTGAATATCAGCGAAATAAAAAAGGCGTATGCAATTTACAAAAATAGCATACGCCTTTTAACGCTAAAAAAATATTTTTATTTACCCATTTTCTTTGAATCGGCAATAAATTTTTCCAATCCGATATCCGTCAAAGGATGTTTCAATAAACCGAGAATTGCATCCAGCGGGCAAGTTGCCACATCGGCTCCGGCTTCGGCACACTGTATAATATGCATAGTATGGCGAATTGAGGCTGCCAATACTTGTGTTCTGATACCATAAGTGCCAAACATATCCACAATTTTGTAAATCAAATCCACACCATCGCTTGCATTATCATCAAGGCGACCAATAAATGGTGAAACGTAGGTTGCTCCGGCTTTTGCCGCCAAAAGAGCTTGTCCGGGCGAAAAAATCAAAGTACAGTTCGTTTTAATTCCTTTGTCTGTAAGGTATTTAATGGCTTTAATTCCGTCTTTGGTAATCGGTACTTTTACCACAATTTGCGGATGCAATGCAGCCAGTTCTTCGCCTTCTTTAATCATACCTTCGTAATCGGTTGCAATTACTTCGGCACTTACATCGCCATCCACTATTTCGCAAATGGTTTTGTAATGATTTAATATGGCTTCATCGCCTTTTATACCTTCTTTTGCCATCAAGGAAGGATTGGTAGTAACACCATCCAGAATACCTAAAGCCTGTGCTTCACGGATTTGCTCTAAATTTGCTGTGTCGATAAAAAATTTCATTTTTTAATATTTTATGTTGGAATAATATCTGGAATTAACAGAAGGCTTTTTTAATTATATTAGAGTTGTGTTTGAATTGTTAATTGCTAAACTAAAAAAAGTGGGTAAGCTACTCATATCGCACCGCTACAACCGCCTACCCTTGCTACCTTCCGGTCCTGGGGGAGTTCAGCAGGAGCTGGTCGTATGAGACTTACCCGAGCGCAAA
>JALWNR010000101.1 GCA_027083715.1 Bacteroidales bacterium | reverse complement strand
AACATAAAACCCAAAAAAATAAAAGTAATAAAGCTTGGGGTGAAGCAAAAAAAACCATGGAAATATCAAATAGCCAATATATTTGGCGCTCAAATAGCACAATATATTAGGAACGATAATCATGTTTCCGGTTTTATAAGGTCTGTCAGCTTTTATATAACAGAGGTAGGGCATACCAACACCCCTTTCAGAGTAAGAATTTACGGGTATGATAAAGCAAATAATTGTCCGGGTGAAGATTTATTAAACAAAGATTTAATTGTACAAAATACACATGGTGCAGGCTGGTTTACTGTAGATATTTTGGATTATTATATTCGGTTTCCTGAAGATGGAATGTTTGTGGCAATGGAATGGGTTTATACTAACGACAAGTACTATTATACCCACGAAATTACCGTTTATGGAAAGGATGGATCGAAAAAGGTAATAATGAATAGCTTTTATGGTTTATCCTTAGGAAATATCTCTAAACAAAAAAATATTGGTGTTTGGTCAACTCGTTTAGGCGATAAATGGATTAAGTGGGATCAGTACTACAAAGGATATATTAACGTGATGATAAATGCAGAAATTGAGGTTGAAAAATAGATAACCTTAAATCCGCAGGTATGTTTGGCTTTGCAGTAAAAGATACTTGCGGATTTAAGGGATAATAACACTTTCCCACAAAACATGACAACATGTTAAGTATCAGCATATCAAGCATCTTCCAAACTACTTTCTTTCATCTTTTCTGCATTTTCTGCAACTTGTAGTTTTTCTATAATTTCTCCAATATCACCATTCATAATATTCGGTAAATTATATGAAGTAAAATTTATACGATGGTCGGTAACCCGCCCTTGTGGATAGTTATAAGTTCTGATTTTTGCCGAACGATCGCCGGTAGAAACCATAGTTTTACGCTTTGAAGAAATTTCATCCAAATATTTTTGATATTCTAAGTTATAGATTCTGGACCGTAACTCTTTCATAGCTTTGTCAAGATTTTTAAGCTGAGACTTTTCATCCTGACAAGTAACCACTATTCCTGTAGGCTCGTGAGTAAGGCGAATTGCTGAATAAGTCGTATTTACCGATTGTCCGCCGGGTCCCGAAGAACAATAAGTATCTTTACGAATATCTTTGGGATTCAGTTCAATATCAAATTCTTCTGCTTCGGGAAGAACAGCTACCGATGCAGCCGAAGTATGTACTCTCCCTTGTGTTTCTGTTTGTGGTACACGCTGTACTCGGTGTACGCCCGATTCGTATTTTAAGATACCGTAAACACCCTTTCCTTCTACGGTAAATACGATTTCTTTATATCCGCCTGAGGTTCCTTCCGATATATTGGTAATGTTTACTTTCCAGCCTTTCGATTCGCAAAACTTAAAATACATACGTGCTAAATCACCGGCAAAAATACTGGCTTCATCGCCTCCTGTTCCGGCTCTGATTTCTACTATGGCATTTTTATCATCCTCAGGATCTTTGGGAACCAAAAGCATTTTAATTTCTTCTTCTAAAGCAGGTAGTCGGGTATTTAGTTCTTCTAATTCTTCTTTTGCCATTTCTTTCATTTCCGGATCCTCTTCGGTTTCCAGTATTTCTTTTGATGATTGAATATTGCC
>JALWNR010000100.1 GCA_027083715.1 Bacteroidales bacterium | reverse complement strand
CTTTATTGGACAGTATCAATAATTGGTTATTGAATATTGTATATTGAGTGTTGAATATTTAATGTTTATCAAATTAATGGTAAAACTTTATATTTATTGATTTACCCACTAACTTTGCAGTAGTACCAAAATTATTTGATATTGAATTTAATGAACAATATCTCTTTAAATTTTTCAATTAAATGGTGTTTCATGCCTACGGCATTCCGTTCAATTTTAATCAACATACCCATGATTAATATTATAGGCTAAATTATGTCAAATCTATGGTTTTTTCAAACAAATATTTTAAAAGCGTTTGCTCTGTATCACAACTCAAGAGAGTTGTGTTTTTTTTAGTTATTCAGGAGAATTGCCATACTTTATTTCCCGTTACTACGATAAACAGGAATAAAATCTTTTCCGTTTCCAGCAACATCTTCCTTTACTTTATCAAATGTTCCGGTAAAACCAAGAACAAAGCCTCCACCACCGGCACCACATAATTTAAGATAATAATCATCTGATGCCAAACCTTTCTCCCAAAGCTCAAAACAGCTTGAAGGAATCATTTCTTTAAAATAATTCAGCTGAAAAGCAGATATTTTTTTTAATGCAAAACGAAATTCAGACAAATTACCTTCCAACAAAGATTGAATACACTGATTGTTTAAGGGAATAAGTTCTTCTTTAATGGCTTTTTGGTAGTTTTTATCTTTACTTTTTTCCAAAAAAATCTGCACCAAAGGTCCTGTTTTTCGACTTTTTCCAGTATTTAACAAAAAAATAGCATTATCCTGACCATTATCCGTACGGGGAATACCAACAGTTTCAAACTGTCCTTTGCCTTTCATTAAAACCGGATATTTTATGTACGAATTTAAGGGGTCAACTCCTGAGCTGGTACCGTGAAAAAAGGCTTCCATCTCAGAAAAATCACTTTTGAGTTGTAAAATCTCTTCCGAAGCAATATGCCTGCGACTTTTAATCTTATTTTTTGCATAACGACTATACACAGCAGCTACCAAAGCAGCAGAACTCCCCAGTCCATAGCCTTGCGGAATGGTTGACTCAAAATACAAACCCTTTTTTACATCATCGGTAAAAGTCTGTAAATCCAGTTTAACATTTAGTCGCTCGTTTTTTTGGAGCTGCAAAAGACTTTCGGTATATGCTTTTAATTGCAGGTTAGATTCTTTTGCAAAATCAAGATCCGTATAACGGTCTTTATTCATAAAAGCCAACTCACCACGAAAATGAGAATAAGGTATGATTAAACCCATCGAGTTATAAATCACACTGTACTCACCAAAAAGTAAAATTTTTGCGTAAAAAATTTCCTGTTTCTTCTTCACATGCCAAATTTTGCTGCAAGTTTACAATTTTATTGTAAAAAGCACAATTTATTGAGGGGATATTTTCACAGTATTAATTTCATCCTTAATCCAAAAATCTTCCTTGCAATACAGCAACAATTCATTTTTAATGAATTTTTCCACTTTATCACTGTCGCTTGCTGAATACAACAGATGCACATTAGGTCCCGCATCCAAAGTAAAGCATAGCTTTATACCTGTTTTTTCGCGATATTCTCGTATTTTTTCAATAATTTGTAAAGTACCCGGCTCCATCAAGATAA
>JALWNR010000099.1:1145-1619 GCA_027083715.1 Bacteroidales bacterium | reverse complement strand
ATTTTAGGTATTCATAATTCTT
The DNA here is from genome assembly GCA_027083715.1 of Bacteroidales bacterium. Lineage (GTDB taxonomy): Bacteria > Bacteroidota > Bacteroidia > Bacteroidales > NBLH01 > NBLH01. The sequence goes on along the minus strand of JALWNR010000099.1, from coordinate 1,597 downwards.
ATTCTACTTAACTTTCGCATATATTCAATAATGTGATCTTACATTCAATTCTTTTCTTCTTTACCAAAAAGGCTGATAATTAATGAATAAGATAAAATGACTTATTCAAATCAAGGTATTTCTTCTACTCGATTATTAGTTCTACTAAGGCTTAAATTATTAAATAAGGTTTATTCTCAGAAAGTTAGAGTCTTATTGAATGAACAGAACCTTAGTAGTCAATATTATTTTATTTAATTTTTATGCTTGCTAAATATTTAATCAACAAACAGTTATTACTGCTTGCGAAAGTTAAGTTATTTTATTTCCCATGCTAATTTTTTGTTTGCCTGTTTTATGATATTAGCTCCTCCAACTTCTTGTACCCAGTTAGTCAGTTCATTTAATGAATTGTTTATATCTGTTTTTGCCCGATAGTTTAGCTCTTTTTTTATTTTTGAAATGTCTAAAAC
>JALWNR010000099.1:0-1135 GCA_027083715.1 Bacteroidales bacterium | reverse complement strand
ATATTTTTTGTTAGGGTTCGTATAAGTAAAGCTGACATTCCTCCTAAATGAAGCGATGCAAGTAGTTTTAAAAAAATAATTGGAATTTCTTTTTCGGATAAGGCTTTTCCATAAATTTTTGAGCTGAACTTTCTTAATACCTGAATAAGAATATATGCTTTTTCATCTGCTACATTATATGTATTTATTCCGGTTAATGATGATTCTATACAACATTCAATAGCATGAGCAAAGTTTAGATAATGTGTCATAGATACATTTATCTGCATTTTGCCGGGTTTCATAATGGTATCGTTTTTTACAAGTTTTAACATTCGCGGAAGAATTTTCTTGTCGCCTACTCCGTAGAGTGCTCTTGGGCGAAGAATAAAGCAGCGCTTATGTTTTGATTTTTCATGTATCACGTTTTCTGCCATTAGTTTAGATTTTCCGTATTTTGATAAAAGTTGATTGTTTTGTTTGCCGGAAAATTCCTCACTAATTAACTTGTCTTCGGGTAAATAAACTGCCGAAGAAGATACATGTATGAATGTTTTACATTGTTTTGATGCTTCTAAAACATTAGCCGTGCCAATAACATTAGCTTCATAAAAATTGTTCCACGACCCCTTATCATCAGATAATGCTGCAGCATGAATACAAATATCCGCATCAGGAAATTTAAGTGGATAACGAATATCTGCACTGAAATATTCTGCATAGTGTAAAAGTTTGTCCGGAGGTAATTTATCGTGCCCACTGGCAATTATAGTATGTCCTTTTTTTGAAAAATAGCGAATGAGGTATGCACCTAACGAACCGGTTGCGCCTGTAATGATAATTTTCATGAGTTTATTTTTGAAGTAAATGGTGTTTTTAAGAAAATTTTTCAGAATTACAAAAGTTTGTTTTTCTGATATTTTTTATTTTGATAATTTGCTGACATTCAATTATTACTGATTTTTTAAAAGATACTATCTAATAGCAGCTTGCTTTTTTATTATAAATCAGTGTTGTTGAAACTTTATAAATAAGGTACTACTGCAAAGTTAGTGGGTAAATCAATAAATATAAAGTTTTACCATTAATTTGATAAACATTAAATATTCAACACTCAATATACAATATTCAATAACCAATTATTTTCGCAAGTATT